>NZ_FYBO01000012.1:0-97350 GCF_900186135.1 Listeria sp. ILCC792 | reverse complement strand
ACGCATTACAAGTCACCACACAAAAAGGCATCAAAGGATTGGACAAGGTCGGACAAACGGCAACCGCCATGAAAGGCTCTTTAAACTTGCCACCACGAAAAAATCTAGCCTTAGCTGGCATGGGAGGCATCCCGAACCAAGCGCCTTCCAAAATCGCTCAAGGGACGGAGAATTTGAAAGATGTGCTGCAGAAGTTTGATGTGAATTTGGGTGGCGGAAGCAAACGAGCTGATGGTATAATAGAGAAAGCCAATGGGGCTAATGCTAATCTAATTGACGATTTTGTTAATGGAAAAGCATCGTTTGATGATGCTCTGCAAAGTTACTCTCAGAAATATGCTGAAATAGTATCTAAAAATGAAAAATGGTCATGGAATAAATCTATTTCTGGAGGAGAAAATTTATCAATTAAGCAGAAAAAATTGATAAAAGAAATGGCTGTAAATGAAGGGTTAATACCTGATGTAAAAGTGACTCCTGTAGAAAACATGAAATATGGATTTGCGGATTTTGAAGGCGCAGGAGTAGTTGAAGAAACTATTGACTTACCTAAAGATTTATGGCTTAAATCAGATAAGGAACAATTCAATTGGTTAAATGAACAAGTTGGTGGTGCTCGTCCTGGTAAAACATGGCACCATACTGAAATTCCTGGTAAAATGGAGCTTGTAGATTTTGGCATACACAACATTACAAGTCATAATGGTGGTAGAACTGCAGGAATGTGGGCAGATAGCGCAAGATAATAAAATAGTTTGGAGATGATTTTATGAAAATTGAAGAAACATCTATAATTTTACCTTTACCCACTCAAAAAGATATAGAAAAAGAAGAAAGTTATTGGAAAGTGACGTTGCCAATTGAATATGCGACATTTATTTCCAAATATAATGGTGCAGTGCCAATTACAAATGTTTTTACTGTTTCTTCACATGAGTATGTGATTGAAAGATTTTTATGCATTTTAAAGGATAGTGAGAACAATAAGCTTGGTATGTACGATATAGATGTTGTACTGTCCCAGATTGAAGATAGATTAACTGATAATGAGGATTTAGTCGGAGTTGAATTATTGCCTATTGCAAGCTTGTTTGGAGGAGATTTTCTTTGTTTAAGTTTTAAAGATAGAGAACATCCACCTACTGTTGGAGTATGGAAGCACGAAGAATCTTCTGAATTAGAGCCAGTATTTTTAAAAGGATTTTCTAGTTTTAAAGAGTTTTTGGCGAATTTAACTGAGTAGTGAAAATATAAAAAGAAATTTAAGTAGACATGCTATTTTGCTAGATTCTAAGAATGAAACAAGAGAATTTTTAAAGAACAAATTCAACTGCTAAAGCAAATGATGGGCATGTTATGCTAAAAACGCTCGAGGAGCAAGTCAAGGTGCTAGCTATTTTGTGAGTTCCTCGGGCACTGATAAACAGACATGCCCAATAAAGAAAGTCAATAGCGACGTTAGGAGAGTCTAGCGGTCTATTGACTTTCTTTATAGTGTCTCACGGATTAGAAGCGTCATTTTTCTCTTTTTCTTCTGCTTCTTTTAGAAATTGTTTTATGACAAGTACCTTCATAACTTCCATTTCATCATCAGTCATATCAAATTTCTTTTTTCCAATTTCTGTGATTGCTAGAAAATTCTTCAACAAGACATCTGTTAGCTTTTTGCTTCTTCTTCAGAAAAATTTTTAATACCATTTTCAGTGATATCCAATTAGTATAGGTTACTCTAGTTACTCCGACTAAATCAGCTAGTGCTTGTTATGTCATTTTTTCTCGGTTCGGAGTTGTTTAAAGCGTTCTGAAAACTTAGACATAATCACCTTTCATAAATTTAGCAAACGTGAGTGATTCGTTCTTACAAGGCGTGAAAAATGTGCCCACTCAAGTGGGTGACATCACCAAGCTCGGGCAGACACAAATGAGAACGCGCATGGCCAGCCTAAAAACCGCCACTCAAGACGCATTACAAGTCGCCACACAAAAAGGCATCAAAGGATTGGACAAGGTCGGACAAACCGCAACCGCCATGAAAGGCTCTTTAAACTTGCCGCCACGAGCACATCTAGCCTTAGCCGGCATGGGAGGCATCCCGAACCAAGCGCCTTCCAAAATCGCCCAAGGGACCGCGAATCTGAAAGATGTGCTGCAGAAGTTTGATGTGAATCTGGGTGGCGGAGGCAAACGGGCTGATGGTATAATAGAGAAAGCCAATGGGACTGTGGATGATATTCCAAAAAATATTGAGGATATGCTAACCCCTGCTCAGAAAAAAAGTGTGAAGAAGATAAATAATAATATTAATGATCATTTAACTGACGGTGATTTTAGTGGAACAAGAAGAGATTTGGAAGGGAATCCAGTTCCTAAGAAAGGGGATTTTGGAAAATATTGGGATCATTTGGATGAAATGCTCAACACCCATAAATCTCTTATGGGTTCAAGGAGAAGTATTGAAAACTCACTAAAAAATCCTAATCTACCTAAAGATGTTAGAAATTTTCTTCAGAATGAATTACAAAAAGCAAATGATAGTCTTAAAAAGATCGATGACTTATTTAATGAATTTGGAGGTACAGATAAATGGCTGAAAAAATAAAGGATATTTATCATGAAAGTGATGATTTTCCTATTACGACTGAAAAATATGATATTTGGTTAAAAGAATTGTTAAATAAAACAGAAGATGAAATAGACGAAAATGATGTTTATACAATGTTTTCTCAGCATGTATTAGAAGATTTGGCAATAAAAAAAGCTATAGAATTTATTTTGGAAGATCCATTGGCTGGCGAAATGTGGGAGGGCCAATTTTTAGAGCAGTTAGCAAAAGAGCCTATTGAGAAATTGGAAATATATAGAAAGGAATTAAAAGAGTTACCTTCTCATATAGATCAAAATATAGATGATTCCTTGTGGGATTTTGATTTTGAAAGAGACGAGTTTATGGAAAAATATGAAGAATTTAAAAAAGTACTTTCTAAATTGTGAGCTGTAAAAAATGAGGCAAAAAAAGACACTTCATCAACTAACAAAAGCAAGCAATATGTATTGTACAAAAATTCAAAGGACTTAGGTGTACAATAATTTTAGTTAGAAAATAGTAAAGTTATTGAAACGGTATTAGTGAGGCACCAACTACTGATACCTTTTTTTGGTTTTGGCTCAACTGGTTTAGCCTTAGAAATCCTTACGGAAGTCTCGAAACGTGCCCAGCGCGGCGCTTTTGCCGTACTGGACGTTCATTGAAGACGTGAATAAGTATCATCGTTATCAAGTAACTGGCGATTTTAATGATATAAAGAGTTATGTAGATAATTGTACTAATAGTAGCCTGAAAAATAAAAATTTATAATGATGTACAAATATATTATGGAAATAATTGGAGTAAAGTAAAAACTGGAGTTGGAGAAATTGCTCTTGGATTTGGTTCGGACGGTGGGGGAACTCAGTGGCAATTCCCTTTCTCTGTAGATATCTTAGAAAAAATAGGATTAGTAAAAGAAATATTATAGGAGGGTGTAGTAATGGAGGAACAAAAGAAGTTGCTAAATATTATTAGTGCTGAAAAATTACCTGTAAATCTATATAATGATTATGCTTTGCAACCATTTGAGGTGGTGTTACAAAAAGAAAATGGGGTATACCATGTTTTTTCTACAAATGAGCGAGCGGGACTACAGGGAATAATAGTGAATTTTGATAAAGAGGAAGAAGCGCTTGAGGATTTGATTATGAAAGCCAGACTAATGAAGAAAAATTACCACTAAGATTTATTTTTAAATTGCTTATTAATAAACTTTTAAACTGATCTGAAAGTTATAAATGAAAAAGCAACAATCTAAAGCTTTTTCATAAGTAGAGTCAGTCATGAAGGACTCCTATAATGGGATTATGGACAAGTTGTTCGATATAAGTCAAGGTGCTAGCTATTTTGTGAGTCCCTTTTTCTTCCTTCCGACGGATATAAAATGACAGAGATATTTAAACGAGAAAGGTGATGTTTTGATGGAAGAGATAATACCAGGAAACGGTTTTGCAATAATCAAGAATGATGATAAGTATAAGATTGAATGGCCACAAGGTCTGTTCGATTAAGTAGTATCTTATTCAATAACTAAAGAACTTGCAGAAAAAGCATTCAAATCATCTGAAGAAGCTTATCAAGTAATGATATATGCAGAAACAGGAAAATGGCCATCTAGAAACATGGAAGAGAAAGTTAGAGAATTTATAAAAAAGTTTCCAAAGTTGCTAATTAAAGTACCTGACAACAGAGCGTTGTTTTCAGAAGAGGAATTGAAAGAATTGCTTCCTTTAGGGAAAAAGAATTTGTCTGAAGAAGCATCTGACTATCTGATTGGCGACAGGTCATTAAGTTAGCCTAGTCCTCTTGAATGTTTATTAAATGTAATAGTTTTTCTAGAAAATATGAGTTTATTGAAGTGGTATTTGTGAAGAAATAATCACTGATGCTATTTTCTGATTTTTCCTTCAACTACTTTACCCAAGAAATGTTACAGGTACCCACACAAAAAGGTTGCACTTTTCTCCAATTGAAAAGTGCAACCTTTATAGTCTATCTCTAAAAGTAGGTTTTTACCCAAAAAATTCAGCCATTTCCTCGCGAATATTCCCATTAAAAGTCCCGGTTTCTATGCGCGCTATCCAATTATCAAGCAAATCCACATCCGCTTTTAAATGTTGAATCGCGTTTTTAATAATTAGCGCAGTGGCAGCGTTTTCTGGATTGGCCGTTTTGTCCGCTGCCCGCTCGCGGCTCAATTCAAGCTCGCGGGACACCGCGTTTTTTCGTTCATTTAAATAGAACAAAAGCTTGTATTTATCGGCATAGTCGGAGAAAAGTAACGCCGGGTAAAGCGTTTTATACGACAAAATATCTTTTTTAAATAGTTTATAAAGCTCTTTTTCAATTTGGGCGCGCCCTTTTTCTGTAATCGCATACACCGTTTTTGTCGGCGTCTTTTCATTTTCAACCACTTTAGCGACTGAAATGTAGTCATTTTTAAAAAGTGAGTCAAAAGCATAATAAATTTTAGCATCATTAATTTGGAATAAGTAATTCCAATCGTAGTGCTTTAAAAAGCGCTTTACGTCATAAGGATGCACATTTTGATAGTCAAGAACGCCTAGAATGACTAATTTTAAAGACATTTTCATTCCCCCCATTTTAAAATATTATACCAAAGTATAGACTTTTGACAAAGAAAAGCGAACATGCCTATAATAAATTAGAATATGAATAGGGAAAGGATGATGGAAATGACAGAGCTAAACTGGGCAATCATTGGCCCAGGCGAAATCGCGCATCAATTTGCTGACGCGATGCAAAAGATGGGGCGCACTATTTATGCAGTTGGAGCGCGCAAAAAGGAAAAAGGCGAAGCGTTTGCTGCAGAATACGGGATTCAAACGGTTTATGACGACTTTGATGTGCTTTTTGCCGATGAAAATATTGATGTTGTGTACATTGCGACGCCAAATTCGCATCATTTTGAATTTATGATGCAAGCTGTGCAAGCCGGAAAACATATATTAGTCGAAAAGGCGATAACGATAAATACGGCGGAACTCGTTGCCGTTCAAACGGTTGCGGCGGAGAAAAATTTGATTGTTGCCGAGGCGATGACGATTTTTCACATGCCGCTTTATAAAAAACTAAGAGAAATTGCGAACTCGGGGAAACTTGGGGAGCTTAAAATGATTCAGGCATCGTTTGGTAGTGCGAAGCCGAATGATCCTACTAATCGCTTTTTTAATTTAGACCTTGGCGGCGGGGCGCTGCTTGACATTGGTACTTATGCTTTGTCGTTTGCGCGCTTTTTTATGAACGAAACGCCAACCGAAATTTTGACGACAGTGAAAAAATATGAGACGGGCGTAGACGAGCAATCAGGCATTATTTTGCGTAATGAAAAAATGGAAATGGCGGTTGTAAGTTTAACATTCCGTTCCAAAATGCCAAAACGAGGCATCGTCGCCTACGAAAAAGGCTTTATCACAATTGATGAGTATCCGCGATCGAGCCAAGCAAGCATCACCTATTCAAATGGCAATCAGGAAATTGTGACTGCCGGCGATTCAAACAGAGCGCTCTCCTATGAAATCCTCGATATGGAAGAAAGCATTGCGAACGGGGCAAGCCAAACGATGGCACTCACTGAAGATGTGATTCAAATTATGACGAATGTGAGGGAACAATGGGGAATTAAATTTCCTTTTGAGAAATAGAATAAGCGGTCGTCTATAATTAGACGACCGCTTATTTTTATTGAAGTGGGAGGATTAGCTTAGTCAATTAATGCAATTTCAGATTCTTTGTCGAAGAAGTGTGCTTTGGACATTTCGAAAGCAAGTGTTAGTGTTTCGCCGTTTACGTGATCTGTACGGGAATCAACACGTGCTACGAATTCGTGTGAGCCAACTTGATTGTGGAGCATGAATTCAGCACCAGTAAGTTCAGCCACAATTGTTTTCGCTTCAAAGGCATAATCAGGATTAGCTTCAATCATTAGAGGTTCATCGTGAATATCTTCAGGACGAATGCCGAAAACGATTTCTTTATTGTCATAGCCTTTTTCTTTTAAGACTTTCAATTGGCCTTCTGGAATCGAGATGGTGAAGTCATCACCAATGAAATGGCCATTTTCTATCCGACCGCTAAAGAAGTTCATCGCAGGGCTACCAATAAAGCCAGCTACGAACATGTTAACAGGGTGATCATACACTTCTTTTGGCGAACCAACTTGTTGGATAACACCATCTTTCATAATAACGATGCGAGTCGCCATAGTCATCGCTTCGGTTTGGTCATGGGTAACGTAAATCATCGTTGTATCAAGTTTTTGATGTAGTTTTGTAATTTCCGCACGCATTTGCACACGAAGTTTAGCATCTAAGTTTGATAGCGGTTCATCCATTAGGAAGACTTTTGCATCACGTACAATCGCACGACCTAAGGCAACACGTTGTCTTTGTCCACCAGAAAGCGCGCTTGGCTTACGTTTTAAATACTCGGTTAGGCCTAAAATTTTGGCCGCATCTTCAACACGAGTTTGAATTTCGGCTTTTGGCATTTTACGAAGCTTAAGACCAAACGCCATGTTATCGTAAACGGTCATATGTGGATATAAAGCGTAGTTTTGGAAAACCATTGCGATGTCGCGGTCTTTTGGTGCCACGTTATTCATCATTTTTCCATCAATATAAAAGTCACCTTTTGAAATTTCTTCAAGACCAGCAATCATTCGAAGTGTTGTGGATTTACCGCAACCAGACGGACCAACGAAAACGATAAATTCTTTGTCCGCAATTTCCAAATTGAAGTCTGATACAGCCGTTACTTTATTATCATAAATTTTATACACATGTTGTAAAGATAATTGAGCCATTCTATTCGCCTCTTTCTTTTTAACTTACTTGTATTGTAAATGAAAACGCTTTACAAAAACTATGGCAACATGCACAAAAGCCGAATGAATTTTTTGGGCATGTTGACAAAAGTTAGCTGAGCAGAAAAGGGTGTTTTTGAAAAGGGACGAATGTCTTGTTTTAGAAAAGCATGGTGCCATGCACTTATATTTGTGAAATTAAGAACTAAAGGCCTATTTTTTTCGAATATCTAGGAAATCACTTTAAATGATACTTTATATTGTGTTATGATTATTTTGCTGATACAAGATATAGTTTTTATAACGGTGGGGAAATACTGTTTAAAAACAGACTGAAGATAATCGGGGGAATGAGTTATGTACATGGAGCAAGCTGTAGAACAAGTTGTTATCAAACGAGATGGACGAAAATCGAGTTTCGATTTGATAAAAATTAGGAGTGCAGTGCTGGCATCAATGAAAAGTATTCATGTGGAGGATGAAGCTTTTTTAGATGATATTGTGGTTGAAATTGTGAATTCTTTACCAAGTGAAGGGGAATTAACGATTGATGAAATTCAGCATACGGTTGAAAATGCGCTGATGAAATCCGCTTATCCAGATGTTGCACGAAGCTACATAGAATACCGCCATGACCGCGATGCTGTACGTGAAAATGTGACCGACATGACGAAAAGTGTTCAAAAATTACTTGAAAAAGACAAGACGGTTGTCAACGAAAATGCGAATAAAGACGCGACTGTATTTAATACGCAACGCGATTTAACGGCTGGAGCGGTTGCTAAAAGCTATGCGCTGAAATATATGCTGCCTAAACACGTATCAAACGCGCATTTAAAAGGAGATATTCATTTTCACGATTTGGATTACAGCCCGTACCACGCGATGACGAACTGCTGTTTAATTGACATTAAAGGAATGCTTGAAAAAGGGTTTACAATTGGGAATGCGAATGTGGAAAGTCCGAAGTCGATTCAAACTGCGACCGCGCAGATCGCGCAAATTATCGCGAATGTGGCGAGCTCACAATACGGCGGTTGCTCCGTCGACCGCATCGATGAAATTTTAGCGGGTTATGCTAAGCGCAACTATGCGAAACATGAAAAGGAAGCGGGCGAGTGGGTTGTTGCTTCCAAGCAAAAGGAATATGTTGAAGAAAAAACGCGCAAAGACATTTATGATGCCATGCAAAGCTTGGAATATGAAATCAACACGTTATATACAAGCAATGGTCAAACGCCATTTGTCACGCTCGGTTTTGGTCTTGGGGAAGATTGGTTCGCACGCGAAATCCAAAAAGCGATTCTCACTGTTCGCCTTGGCGGAGTCGGCAAAGATAAGCACACGGCGATTTTTCCAAAACTTGTCTTTTCGTTAAAAAGAGGAACGAATCTGGAGGAAAACGACCCTAATTATGATATTAAACAACTGGCGTTACAATGTTCTGCTAAGCGTATGTATCCCGACGTTTTAAGTTTCGACACGCTAACGAAATTGACGGGGGACTTCAAAGTTCCGATGGGCTGTCGCTCGTTTTTGCCAGCGTGGAAGAACGAAAACGGCGAGTTTGTGAATGCCGGCCGAAATAATCTTGGCGTTGTCACGCTTAATGTTCCGCGAATCGCGATTCAAAGCGGCGGCGACCAGACGAAGTTTTGGGATATTTTCCATGCGCGCATGCAAACTGTAAAAGATGCCCTTTTATTCCGTTTAAATCGTGTCAGAGAGGCACGCCCAGAAAACGCGCCGATTTTATATAAATACGGGGCTTTCGGGAAGCGACTACAAGACGGCGATGCAGTTGACGAACTCTTTAACAAAGAGCGTTCCACCATTTCAATCGGCTACATTGGTCTTTATGAGGCGGCGACCGTTTTTTATGGTGGCGAGTGGGAAACGAATTCCGAAGCGAAAAACTTTACGCTCGACATCGTGAAAAGTTTGAAAGAATACGCGGACGAGTGGAAAGCAGAATACGGTTACTGGTTTAGCGTCTACTCTACACCAAGTGAAAGCTTGACCGACCGTTTCAATCGCCTAGACCGCGAAAAATATGGCGTTATTAAAGACATAACCGATAAGGAATACTATCAAAATTCATTCCATTTCGATGTGCGCAAAAAAATTACACCGTTTGAAAAAATTGATTTCGAAAAAGAATATCCAGAGTTTTGTTCAGGTGGCTTCATTCATTACTGTGAGTATCCAAAAATTGTACACAACACCAAAGCGTTAGAGGCTGTTTGGGACTATGCCTACGACCGAGTTGCTTATCTCGGAACAAATACGCCAATTGATAAATGTTATGAATGCGAATTTGAAGGTGAGTTTTCCCCAACAGAAGAAGGGTTTAAGTGCCCAGAGTGCGGAAACACAGATCCTGAAAAGGCGGACGTTGTGAAGCGAACTTGTGGCTATTTGGGCAATCCGATGAAGCGTCCGATGGTTCACGGGCGTCACGTGGAAATTTCGAAGCGTGTGAAACATATGGAGCTACGTGATGAATAATCCAGCGCCAAAAGAATGGCAATCTGAAAAACTAAGTCGCGGTTTTATCGCGGACTATAAAGCGTTTAATTTTGTGGACGGGGAGGGCGTCAGATGCAGTCTTTATGTATCTGGTTGCCCTTTTCATTGTGAAGGTTGCTATAATAAAGCCGCGCAGTCGTTTCAATACGGCGTGCCGTTTACAGAGGAACTTTTAGAAAAAATTGTCCGCGACGTTCGGCATGAGTCCGTGCAAGGCTTAACACTTCTCGGCGGAGAACCATTTCTAAACACGGAAACTTGTTTAACGGTTTGTAAAAAAATTCGCGAGGAGTTCGGCGACTCAAAAGATATTTGGTCATGGACCGGCTACACGTGGGAAGAAATGATGCAGGAATCAGAAGATAAACTCGAGCTACTTTCTTATGTCGATGTGCTCGTTGATGGCCGTTTCGAGCAAAAGCTTTTTGACCCCAATTTAGCTTTCCGTGGTTCGAGCAATCAACGAATTATCAATGTAAAAAAATCAATGGCAAGTGGTAAAGTTGTTTTATATAAGTAAAAGCTTGGTCGCTATGACCAAGCTTTTTTCATGGTTAAAGATGACTTTTTACAAAAGTATTGCCATCTTCTCTTTTTAATAAATTCTGATTGACTAAGTTTATAAGAATTTTGTCCAAAGTTTTGCGCGAAACGCCACCATATTTGGACAACATTGTTTTTGTAATAAAACTAGGGATTTCAAAATAACCGTTTATTTCGGGAGCTTCCACTTTTTGACAGAAAGTTTGTAACGTATAAATGATGCGCTTATCAGTGGGAAGATCAAATTTCATGAGTTCAAAACAAAATGCCGAAGAATTTTCCGTAACTGCATTTAGCAGCCATTCCATATATTCGATTTTATTTGAAGCAAAGTTTAGAAAGAATTCTCGGTTTACAAAAGCAACTTGTGTTTCACTATCACTAATAAGACGTAATTGATCATGCACGCCCATTTTATAGGGAGATTGGTGGATAACATTACCTGGAACAAAGAATTGTAAAATTTGAAAGGTCTTATTTTCCAAATGGAAACAACCCTCCAAAATAATGACTATATGTGTATCCATTTTTTGAATCTCAAGCGTCTGATTTCTCTGTATTGTCTCGAATGCTACGTGTGAAGGATACACCTTGCTTTGATTCAAATCCTCAACCATACTGAGCAGCTCGCTATGATTCATAATATCGTCATCTCCCAACAATTTATACTATCATAATAACAGAAAAAAGTGAAGAATGACTGTTTATTGCATTATAATTAATAAAATTTTAAATGAAATCTTTATGAAGGGACTTTTACAAAAAACCTTTTATTTTCGATTCGTACAAGCTCTTTTTGCATTAACGACTCTAAAATTTTATCAAGTTGTTTACGTGAAATATTCCCATATTTCGCGAGTTTAACCTTATTTATAAAAGAAGGTACAGCGAAATAGTCATTTTTTCGAGTTGTGTTTAACTTTTCACATAAATATTGTAATGTATAAACAACCCTACCTTCTGTAGAAAAGTCATATTTAATAAGCTCATTGTACAAGTTCATATTGTTAAGTAAAGTCATCTCAAGTAGCCATTCCATATAGGAAGGTTTATTCGTTGCGAAGTTTAGAAAATATTCCCGGTTAACAAAAGTAATCTCAACATCTGTATCGCAGACTAAAAATAGATTTTTTTCTAAATTTAAACCTGCCACTTGTTGGTTAATGACGTCACCTTTTGAGAAAAAATGAAGAATCTGTGCATTTTTATTTTCCATATGCACAGTCCCTTCATGAACCACAATGAATTCATTTAAAAAGCGTTTCCCATCAATAATTGAGTTTTTAACTAATTTTTCAAAATTTATCCATGAGTTATCAAGTTTATTAGAGTTTAAGTCTTCTAAAATCTCTTTAGTTCTGTCGGTAAACAATTCAATCAGCTCCTTTTTTTTATTATCATAACAAGAATGAAACGAATGAATATGTGGAATTTACACATTTTTTTGCTGTTTTTTGTTTAAATTTAGTCAAATGTTTTATGAAATCATGCTTACAAAATAATGATTAAGGGAATGGAGAGAAGAATAACTTTTTAGAGGAGTTGACACACATGAAAGAGAACGCGACAAGAGAAGAAATGAACGAGCAGTTTATCGAAGATCAATTTTTTGAATCGGGGCACACGGGCTTAAAAGTTCGCCAAATACTCATCACGATTTTAGCATGGCTAGTCTTTTTTCTGCCATTCGGCTTAGTGTTGTTTCCCATTTTATTTTTAAAGGAACGCGTCATTATTTTTGCCGCTTTTGAAACAGCCATTCGGATTTTTCGAATACTTGACATCTTTTTATTAGTAGCCATTATTTTTATTGTCATTTATTTCTTATTTCTCACACACAAAACGAATAAAAATTTCGAAGAACGCTTGCAAAAAGAAATTACATACGATGAATTTGAATCAAATACACGAGAAGCTACATTAGAAGCATTTTTTACAGAGCGATTTGGGGATAAAGCAGAACGGGAGGCCGCAAAATTTGTGTCCATACCTGAAGAAAAAAATATCGATGAAACTACAATCCGTGATTTATACAAAGAAAAAGGGGTAGAACTCAAATGAATTTAAGTCTTTTTCATACAGGAAATACCGTTTTAGATATGACAATGACCATCTTTTTTGTTATTTTGCTTACTTATCCTATTTTAGGAGGACTTGCTTGGTTTTTCGGAGCGTTTTGTTATTCTTATTTGTTCAAATATAGGCAAGAAACTTGGACAAATATTCCGCCAGAAGTAGAACCATTTATAACCATTATGGTTCCAGCACATAATGAAGAAATCGTTATCGAGGATACAATCGAATATTTAATGAACAAAATAAACTACAAAAATTATGAAGTGCTTGTAACAGACGACGGCTCCACAGACACAACGCCAGAAATTTTAGCACGGCTAATGGATAAATACCCCAACTTACGCGTCGTCAGAATCGAGAAAAACAAAGGGAAGGCACACGCATTTAACATTGGCACAAGCTTTGCGAAAGGCGAACTCATTTTAAGCAATGACGCTGACACTGTTCCCGAACCAGATGCTTTATGGAAATACGTCAATTATTTTATCCGTGAAGACGGAAGAAACATCGCCGCCGTGACCTCCAATATGGACGTGCAAAATCGTTCAACACTCGTTGGGAAGTCTCAAACCGTCGAATTTTCAAGCATCGTCGGCATTATTAAACGGACCCAAAGCAGCGTTTTTGGTGTTATCTATGCCTATAGCGGGGCAAACACAATGTACCGAAAAGCCGCTCTAATGGACGTTGGCATGTTTCGCCAAGACCGCGCTACAGAAGACATTAGCATCGCTTGGGATCACCAAATGAATGGCTGGCTATCGATTTTCGCCGCCGATATTATCTTTTTCATGGAAGTGCCCGAAACCTTAAACATGCTTTACAAACAACGCAAACGCTGGGCAAAAGGTGGGACAGAAGTGTGGCTGACAAACTTCAAAAAGGTAGTGTCCCACCCGTTTCAAAATCTCGGCCGAACATCCCTATTCATTGACCAAACGCTAAGCATCTTGTGGACCTTCTTCTTTTGGATTTCGAGTATCATTTTTGTCGCTCGCTTCATCTATTTACTGTACATCTGGGACATCCCACAAATCTGGCTCATGCTCGCTGTCGCTTTCGTCTTTGTTTGCTTCGAAATGATAGCCGGCGCTCTCCAATTGTTCGCCGCCCTACTAATTGATGACCGCGGGAAGAAAATGAAATACTTTATGTTTGCACCGCTTTATTTACTGTTCTACTGGATTATGAACGCTGTGACCATTTTAATGACATTCGTTCCAGCAGTGAAGACTATTTTAGGATTTGGCACAGGCGTCTGGACTAGCCCGGAAAGACGTCAAAAATAATAAAAAAAGTAGGCAAGACCACGACCATGGTCTTGCCTACTTTTTTTATTATGTTCTTTATAGTGAGCCTGTAATCCAAAGGCCGAATTGTGATAGAATGGCGCTGCCTAAGTAGGTTCCGATGAAAACAAAAACCGCAACGATGCCAATTTTCCAAGAAGTTTTGGAGAGGTCAACGAGATGGTCGGCAACGGAAATGCCTGCAAATGCTAAAATTGGCGTTGTAATGGATAGGAAATCAACGGCTGAAATAGCAGTTACAAAGAAGTCTGAGATTAGGCAGAAAATGAGTGATACTAGCGATACCCAACCGAGGACGGGGAAGTTACGCAAGAAGCCAACTGGCACTCTTTTCATTACATCAGATATGATAATACCTAGGAAAGCAAATAACCATAAAACGGCTAGCCCAATTAGGGTGTTTGTTACGATTGGCGTACCGTCAGGGTTTTTCCATAATTTAATTCCTTGCGTAAATAAAATAAGTGCTACGCTAAGTAAAAGGATTAAGCCCATTTTGATATATTTTTTACCAAGAGTTTCATTTTGCATGTTGTTTGCCTCCTCGAGTTAAGGTGCGGTACATAAATCTTTGAAGCGGAACAGCGAGGAAGACCATGGTATATGTTCCTAAGAAACTGGTCAAGAGCTGGCTGGCTGCTGCATAAGATAGTATGGTTGAGCTTTGTTCAGGAACTTGGGCTGCGAGCGTGGAGGACGCGGCTGTCATCATGCTAGCGGATCCAACGCCTGAACTCATGGCTAGTGCTCGAACGTCAAAGCCTAGAGAAAGCAAGAATGGTGCGAAAATACTAAAGAAGATAGCGCCGAATAAGGTTCCAATTAAATAGATGGATAATACGCCGCGTCCTTCTGCTGAATTTAGCGTGTATTTTTCCGAGATGTAGGCCAGTTCGCCTTCGCGACCGAGTCCTAGTGTTGCTCCGATTGCTTCGCGGCGCAACCCGAGCATGATGGCTACTGGGAGACCGAGCAGAACGGTACCTAGGTTCCCTAATTCTTGCAAGAGGAATACCCAGCCGATGCTTAGGATTTCTTTAATGTGCGGGGCTACATCGGCGCCGTATCGCGCCATTAGTGGTAACATAATAATGATTAAATATTGACCGGAAAAGCCAACATTTTCTTTGCTATAAATTTTCTTCAAGATGCCTTTTCGGAAAAATGGAATACCGAAAATCATTCCGATGGCAACGGCAAAAACAAGTGGCAAGACAGTGACAGTTACTGTGCCGAATTGGAGTGTCTTAATTCCAATCATTTCTGCGATTGTAATAATGATGAGCACAGTTGCGATTAAATAAATAAACCCTTTTTTCATGTTTTCCTCCCTAGTCTGTGATTGATTGGATTAGTTTTTCATATTCATTGTAGCTACGTTTATAAAGTTTCGTCGTGTCTAATTGCCCGTTCATTTCCTCGAACACTTGGCTCACAAAACGCGGGAATTGTTCCAACACAAAGCGGTCGTCTATCATGCGGAAATCATCGCCGTGAATGGCACCTGTGAAGCCACCATAGCTGATTTGAATGCACGGGAACATAAAGGCTAAATCGCCAATGTCACCAGCAGCTGCAATTCCGCCGCGGTCATCAATTAGGCCCGTGATTTCTTCATTTTTATCAAAAGCGTGTTTGACAAATGAATTTAAATAAGTGTCTTGAACGAAAGGCAAGTAGCCCATTTGTGTTTCTGTTTTGACATTTCCTGATAAGGCTGCCGCACTATGTTCTGCAGCGAGGTCAAGCTTTTTAGCAGTTTCCTGCATGTATTCAATAGACTTGGTACGTAAATCGGTTCCCACAGTAACGCGGTTTGGAATCACGTTTGTCGACATGTTGCTATTCATCAAAATTGGATTAAAACGGACAAGCTGATCATCGCGAACTTGCTGTCTGAGTAGCCCGAGTGCGACGTTGAACATTGTGGACATGCTATAGGCATTTACGCCGCTGAACGGGTCGAAACCAGCATGTGTTGCTTTTCCTTCAAAGTGATAACGTTTATAAAGAAAGCCGGCTAAATCGCAACCAATTTCGATGGTCGGCTCATCAAATGTTTCCCCAATTGAATGCACGCAAACACCAAAATCAATATCGTCAAACACGCCAAGTTTCATCGCTTCCGGCTTGCCGCCGTAGTAGGTAATCGTTCCTTCTTGTCGTAAAGTTTCGCGGTAGTCAAGATCTAAATATTCTTCTGCTGGAATAAAAACAAAGGCGATGTTGAAATCATAGTTTTTATAGGCAGCTGTTTCAATGAAATAGGTATACAGCGAAAGAGCTGTCGTTATCTGTGTGAAATGCCCACAATTATGCGCGGCGCCAGTCTCTTTGTCGGCACAAAAGTGAGTAGGTGCGTACACAGCGTCTAGTTCAGCGATAAAAGCCATTGTAATAGGCTTATCTTTTGAAAGGTATGTTTTGATACCCGTAGTGCTAAAATAATCCAATTCAATTTGATTATTCTTACTTTTCAGAAAGTCCTCGACCAATTGTTTCGTTTTCCACTCTTTGTATCCTAATTCGGGGTTGTTGAAAATCTGATTAGCAATTTTCTGCATTTCGTCAAACTGCTCTTTGAAAAACATCTTTATCCTCCTAACCTTTTTAATCTACTTCTTATGATAAAGACAATAAAAAGTGAAGTCAACCCTATTTTAAAGAAAAATACGAATGATTTGTTTGAATTTCCATTTTTTATACGTATATAAGCCTGTAATGGCACTAAAAAACCACCCCCGTGACTGGAGGTGGCTTCATAAATGATTATTTTGCTTGTTCTTCGACGCTTTTGTTAGTATCGTAGTTTTTCTTAATATACTGGTCGATGAATTTCGTTACCTGACTACCTTTCAGTTCAGTGAGGTCAGGAATTTGATCCACATCAAGTTTAACATCGTCTAAACCATAATCCGGTAAGTCTTGCTCAATACTTTGAACGGTGCTTTTAGGCATCGGGGACCCGGATATTGTAACCGTAAGAACATGTTTATCCTCGTTATAACTTTGATCCAAAACAACATAATCCGAAAATTCATTCGTAACAAATTGGTTAATAGACGATTTTTCCATACTATCTTGGACAAGTATAGAAGCAGAAAAAATACTTGGAATAATAATGAAAAGCGATAAAATAATTAAAAAGATATTGATGCGCCGTGTGTGTTTGCTATTCTTCGCTGTATGTAAGGGAAAGCGCATAAATCTAATGCCGATAAATGTGGCTATCATAATGAAAGCACAATTAATAATAAAGAGGTAAGAGGCACCTAAGAAATACGAAAAATTCAGCGTAGCGATGGCATACCCAATTGTACAAACTGGCGGCATTAACGCCGTTGCAATGGCTACCCCGGGAACGATATTTGTACTCGTCTTTTTAGAAGCCCCGATAATTCCAGCAACGCCACCTGCAAAAGCGATAATTACATCCCAAATCGTTGGGGCAGTTCTTGCGATTAGTTCATCACTGGCATAGGTTATCGGTGAAATCGTGAAGTAAAGAGTGGCCACTACTAGGCTTACTAATACCTCAACGAGTAGTAACAGTGCTGCTTTTTTGACGATATAAAAATCAAGGACGGAAAG
The DNA here is from genome assembly GCF_900186135.1 of Listeria sp. ILCC792. Classification (NCBI taxonomy): domain Bacteria; kingdom Bacillati; phylum Bacillota; class Bacilli; order Caryophanales; family Listeriaceae; genus Listeria; species Listeria sp. ILCC792. Next base: position 79,889 of record NZ_FYBO01000012.1, on the reverse strand, counting down.
TCCGTACCCTACACCTAAAATAGGCGTCATAAGCGGGGAGATTAGCATCGCCCCAATGATAACGGGAATAGAGTTCATATTTAATCCGATGGAAGCAATTAAGATAGCGCACATTAAAATGACAGAGTCGCTAATTTTAATTGTTAAGTCAGAATTAATTTTTTCCCTAAATTCTTGTGCATTATAACTTGTACTGGCCATAATTTCTCCTTATGAATAAAATGAGTTTGGTGACTTAATTTTAACCCGTAATAAAAAAAGCGGCAAATTTTTATTCCTGTGGTTTCTGCCATAAGCGGTATAGCTCAACGATATGAGCAACGATAATCAAAAGAAAAGATATAACCGTCCCAATGATAAGCATGCTCTCGTAGCTTTTCACTTTAGTCAGCCATTCCGAAAGCATCGTGAAAACACTTGTATGTTTGTCAATTTTCTTAGAAACTTCCTTGATTTTCTGAATGGACTTTTGCGGGTCATCCATGATGCGGGTAAGCGCGTCCTCAATTTCCTGTGAGTTGTGCGATAAAATCGTTTTTTTAGCGTTAACGACATTTGTATGTATATCTTGATACGTATGCAGCGATTGCACGGTAAATAAAATCATAAATGAAAACAGGGAAACTAACAATAAGCTGTAACCACTCGTAATGGCAACGCTCGTACGCGTCCAGCCTTCCTTTTTCTTCGCTTTAAACATCACAATAATGATTAAAATTGGAACGGCGATAATCAAAAGTAATTCGATAACGATGAAAATAATGGTGCTCTTTAAAGCCGCCACCACTTGATGTAAGAAAAAGCTAAGCAAATCCCTCCCTGCCAGCAGGTTAATAACATTCGATACTGAAAAATCAAAATGCCCCGAAACCATATTCCAAATTATCTCTCTTTGAAAAAGCAAGGCTAAAAAAGTGAGCGCAATAAAAAACAAACTGGTGATTAACACAATTTTTCTTTCCTTAATCATCTAAAATTCCCCCTTTTTCTCTATCATATACTTTCTTTCCCCGATTTGTATATGTATAATCACCTAGTATGTAAAAAGAACATAATCAGAGACTGATTATGTTCTTTTTGACGATTATTAATCCAATGAATAGTAGCTTAAAACAACTTCCGCAACAGATTTTGCGGCAACTAGAAGCGCATCTTCATCAATATCAAATTTCGGATGGTGATTGAAATAAGCGTGCTCTGTATTTTTAGGTTTAGCACCAATGTAGAAAAATACGCCGGGAATTTTTTCCAAATAGTAAGCAAAATCTTCTGAACCAGAAAGCATGTCATATTCGGAAACAGCCGTTAAATACTCACCAATGCCTTTTTGTAAACTTGCAACAACTTGATCAGTAACTTTTGGATCATTGTAAAGAGGTGGGTAGTCATTGGTATAAGTTAATTCTACTGTAACGCCAAACATCGCTTCGATGCCGGAGACAATGCGGTGGATTTCAGTATCGATTTTTTCACGTGTTTCGTTGTTCATGTAGCGGACGTCGCCTTCCAATTCGACGGAGTCTTTGATGACATTAAAGCTTCCTTTCCCGTCGAAAGAGCCAATTGTAACGACGCCTGTATCAAAAGGATTAAGACGTCTGCTAATTACGGTTTGTACGGCTGTTACAAAGTGCGCGCCTGCTACGATGGCATCATTTGCCATATGCGGCGAGGAGCCGTGTCCGCCAGTACCTTGGATGCGCAACTTAAAGTAAGTGCGACCAGCCATTGAATAGCCGCTATGATAGTAAACTTCGCCAGATTCGCCGAATGGGAATACGTGAATGCCGTAAATTTGGTCCACATCATCTAGGATACCTGACTCAACGACGCTTTTAGCTCCGCCTGGCGGTGTTTCTTCCGCATGTTGATGGACAATTTTAATCGTTCCGGGAATGTTTTCTTTAAGCTCAATCAGGCAGTCTGCAAGAATGAGCAAATAGGCGGTATGACCATCATGACCGCAGGCGTGCATGACACCCGGGTTTTTGGATTTAAATGGCAGGTTTGTTTCTTCTTCAACGGGAAGGGCATCAAAATCGGCACGTAGCGCAATGGTTTTACCAGGTTTGCCACCTTTAATTGTGACGACGACAGCATGACCATTGCCGACCTCAGTTGCGACTTCTACATCTTTCCCTTTATAAAAATTTTGAATGAATTTTGCGGTTTCTACTTCGTGAAAAGATAGTTCTGGATGCTCATGTAAATGACGTCTAATTTGAATCATTTCGTCTTTTCGTTCTTCGAGCATTTTCATTAATTGATTACGCATTTTAAAGCCTCCTTATTCGTTTGTAGCGCTTACTACTTTAGATTTTTCCGCTTTTGGTGTAGTGACGACAACAGAAATGAGTGAAATCAAACAAAATGCGACATTCGCGATTAAACCAACCATTGCTGCTAAATCAACATTCCCAGATGCTGCAATCACACCATAAATAGTAGCTGAAATGGCTACGCCGAATGAACCACCGAGGGAGCTTGCCATTTTGTAAATTCCAGATGCTACACCAACTTTATCTTCGGGTGCATTTGAAACGGCTGTATCAGTGGACGGTGTTGCATACATACCAAGTCCTATTCCGAACAAAGCGAATCCGATGAATACAAGGATTGTATAAAGAGCACCAGGAATAAATGTAAGTGCCATTAACGCGATTCCAACGGCTGTAATAGCTGAACCCATAATCATTGGTTTTCGGGCACCAATTCGTTGAAGGATTTTTTCACCGATGCGAATCATTCCGAGAACGCAAACGAGGTAACCGATGGAAAGCAAACCAGATTGGAAGGCTGTAAAGCCGCGTCCGACTTGCACATAAGTGTTTGCGACAACGAGCGTTCCAGCCGCTGCATTTAACAAGAAATTAGAAAGAGTTGCGCCAGTGTAAGCCTTATTTTTAAACAAAGAAAAGTCAATAAAGCCATTTGCTTGGCGAAGCTCTGTGCGGAAAAATAGTCCAGCAGAAAGAAGGAAAACAACGAGCATAATGATTGTTGTTGGGCTTGTCCAGCCGAATGTTGCGCCGCGTGTAATAATAAGGTTTAAACAAACCATTGCGATGACGAAAAGAATTAGTCCAAATGTATCAAATTTTGCTTTCGTTGTTTGCACAACTTTGCTTTCAGGTGTTCCTTTAATTAATAACATGCCTAAAAGTGCGAATGCGATTGAGAAAACGAAGATCCAGCGCCAGCCCATATAAGTGGCGATAAGTCCACCAGCAAATGAACAAATACCTGATCCACCCCAAGAGCCGATTGACCAGTAGCTAAGCGCTCTTTGTCTTTCTGTTCCTTCAAAATAAGTTTTCATCAAGGCAAGTGTTGCAGGCATAATACATGCAGCAGAAAGTCCTTGGATAATCCGACCAATAATGAGTAATGTCGCTCCTTGAGTAACGATAAGTAGAAGCGAGCCAATAATGCTTAAAATAAGTCCAATATAAGTTAATTTCATGCGGCCAAACTTATCCGCCATGCCACCAGCGACTACGATGAAAATACCAGAAAATAGTGCAGTTAAGCTGATTGCGACGCTAAGTAAGTCTGACGAAATACCGAGGTCATCTTGCACAGCTGGTACGATGTTAACCATCGATTGTGCAAAAAGCCAAAATGTGATAACACCAAATACGATGCCGACGATAAGTTTATTTGTTCCTTTATATGCGTTTGTTGCCATTAGTTATTCTCTCCTTTTAAATAATCCAGTACACAAGCGCCCATCGCTTTTGAAGCAATAAGTAAGGCGTCTTCATTAATATCAAATTTAGGGTGGTGATGCGGATAAAAATGTCCATCCGCCGGCATCGCGCCAACATAGAAAAATACGCTAGGCCGTTCTTTCGCATAATAAGCGAAGTCTTCAGAAGGCGGTTGCGGTTCACAACGCACCACATCTGTAATTTCAGGTATGTCTGAGCTGTGAAGTGAGTTGACAACAAATTCGGTCAAAGCTTCATCGTTGTTTAAAACGGGATAATCATTTTTGTAATCTAGTTCACAAGTTACGCCGAACATCGCTTCAATTCCGCGCACAATGCGTTTGATTTCCTTTTCAATCGTTTGGCGTGTGTCCTCCGACATCGAGCGCACATCACCTTCAAGAGTAACCGCGTCTTTAATCACGTTGAAGCTTCCTTTTCCGTCGAATGAACCAATTGTGATGGAACCAACATCGAACGGATTTAAGCGACGACTAATGACCGTTTGAACAGCCACAACGAATTCGCTTGCCGCCACAATCGCATCATTTGCGAGGTGAGGTGAGGAACCATGTCCGCCTTGACCTTGCACTTTCAATTTGAAATAAGAACGTCCAGTTTGAATCGCACCTTCGCGGTAGAAGACTTCGCCAGTTTTCATCGTTGACATGACGTGAATACCAAGAACATTATCAACACCATCTAAAGCACCATCTTGAATCATTTGAATCGCACCGCCAGGAGGTGTTTCTTCTGCGTGTTGATGTAAAATGACGATTTTGCCTGTTAGTTGTTCCTTCATTTCAATCAATGTTTCAGCTAGGACTAACATATATGCAGTATGACCATCATGGCCACAAGCGTGCATAACACCAGGGTTTTTAGATGCAAACGGTAACCCAGTTTCTTCTTGAATAGGTAGCGCGTCAAAGTCTGCACGAATCGCAAGCGTTTTACCAGGCTTTCCAGTGTCAATCGTTACAACAACACCGTTTCCGCCAACATGAGTCCGCACGTCACAGTCCATATCTTTATAAAAATCCGCAACGTATTTTGCTGTGTTTTCTTCTTGAAAAGAAAGTTCAGGATTTTCATGCAAGTAGCGGCGGATTTCAATCATACGAGATTGTTTTTCGTTTAATTTTTTGAATAACTCTTCTTTCACCGTAAAAACCTCCAATTTATTGTACTGATACTGGCCAGAACATCAGTAATTGTCGATGCATCTTTATTATAAAAAAATAAAAATCAAAAGAAGGGTGTTTTTTTGCTTATTTTTAGCTTGAAAATTTCCTTTTTTAAAAAGTGATTTTATTGATGTCAAAAATTCGACGGTGAACGCAAGAAAAAAGCTTAACGTTTCCGTTAAGCTTAAATCGTATGCCGAAATTCATAAAAATGAATCGCATTAATATCTAAATAGGCGTAAAATGACCAATCATCTGTAATCGTCTCATCACTAACCGTTAACGTAGGCTGCGATGCATCCACAATGTAATCTAAAATTTCTTCATCTAAACCGTGCTTACTATTTAACTGCCAGTATTTAGAATATAAAGCGCCATTATCGCGATCAAATTGCCATTTGCAAACTTGATATTCTCCCGGTTCAAGCCCCAACATGCGAACATGAACTTCTTTTCGCTCTTCTTTTAAAAATTTTTCTTCCACTGAAAAGCGCGGATTCATCGTCGCACAGTTCATCAAAATAAGCTGATAGCCGTCCACATGCCGCGTCATAATAAAATCTTTTCCCTCCGCAACAACAACACCTTTAAGCCGCTTCAGAAATTTCACCGCATAAAACGCTGGTCGCTTCCCGTTGAAAAAATGAAACATTTCGAGCCCGTCAAGACTAATATTTAGCTGACTGCCATCCTCCTCGTGAAGCTCCGTATTAATCCAAAAACCAAGAGCATCCACTTCTGGGGCTAAATCAAGCATGGTTTTTAGGACGAGCGCACCACGGAAAAAAGTACCATTCGTGTACCGCGTATTTCCCGTGAGTGTGTTCCAATTAACGAGCATAAGCGGCTTATGAATTTGATGATGCTTCAAATAAGCTTTCAGTTTTAGCGTTTTAGTCAAACAATAATCTTCCGTAATCAAAAAATCTTCTTTTGAAAAATCAACCGCTTCATTTTGATTCGCGTTATAGGTAATGAAATCAATTTGATCCGCCGCCTCTAAAAACCAAGTATGGCGCACAGGAACCGCATTTTGCGAAAGCGAAAACGGAACAAAAGTGCCCACTTGAATGGCGGATAGGCGCGACTTAATGATTTGCTGGAGCTTCAAATATACACGCTTCAATTCATTTTTATCCGCAAAGGTCAGTTTAGGGTTGAAAAACATAAAGTGCCACTGCGAAACAAATTCTCGGCCGAAAACTTGGATAGAGTGTCGCAAAAAGTGATCAAGACGTTCAAAAACATCATGTTCATTTTCGGAGATATCTTGATACTCAAGCCGAATAAAAAGTTGCAAACGATGCTGTTTTAAAAATGAAATCGCCACATCTGCATTTGCATAAGGAGAAGATGTAGGAACTAATTCGTCCGTTTCAGCCTCAGGCAGAAAAGTGCTTCCTTTAAATAAATGGCGAATGCCGATATAATTGACGCCGAGCTCATCGCGTGACGTTAAAATTTGTTTTTGCACATTTTCCTTCAAAACTTCCTTCAACTCTCCAATGGTTAGGATATGCATATTTTGGGTTAAAGCTCGTGCTGCCTTGTCCGCAATTGCTATTTTCTTCTTTTCAAACGGTGCTTCATTTAATTCATTGCCAGATTCAATGTTGTGATATAGACGAGCAAGTTTAATGAGAATATCGGATGTTGGCACAATTTGCTCAATCGCACGATTTTGCTGGCTTTCTTGTTTTTGCTCGAGGGGACTCAATTCGCGGTGGTGCTGCGTTCTGTACTCACTAGGCGGCGAATGGAAGTACTGTTTAAATGCTTCTGAGAAATGTTTTTGACTCGAGAAGCCATTTTTAAGCGCAATTTCGGTAATACTCTCTGTCGAATAGAGCAAGTTTTCACGCGCATGCTTCAATCTAACTTCCGTCAAGTATTGCAAAAAGCCGACGCCAGTTGTTTTCTTGAAATAACGAGATAAATAAGCCTCACTTAAATATTCCTTTTGAGCAAAATCATGAAGGGACAAGGCCTCATCAAAATGTTCTTCTACCTCTCTAATGATTCGCGAGATGCGCTTATCATTCATTTCCTTTTTAGCAAAAGAAGGGTTTTCCTTTTTTAAAAAACGAGTTAAAACGAGCAAGATTTGAAGTAATGCAGTTTGCGCGTCTAGCTTGTTGGCTTGTCTTTGATTCGTTGAGGCGATTAAAAGTTCACTGATAGACTTTCGGAGGGAACTGACAATTTGTTCTCTCCCGGGATCGATTTCCTTAGTGAAAAAGTTAAATGAATGCCGGAAATAATCGGCATAATATTGTGTGAAAAAAGTATCGGAAATCGTCAAATAAATAATTAAATGCTGATTTTCTCCTTGAATCGTGTAAAATGTATGGCGATCAAGGACTAATATATCGCCTTCTTCCAAATGAAAGTGCCGCTCTGAAATTTTGACTGTAACTTTTCCTGAAATTGCGAAAATTAATGTGGTCCCATGTGAAATTTCCGAAGTAGGTTGCTTAATGTGTTGGATTGCAATTTCGTACTCTTTTATGCGTGCCATCCTTCTTCACTCCTTTTCGATACTTTCATCTTAGCATCATATTTACTAAAATGTGTAGTTTATACAAAAAAATAAAAAAGTATTTAGCGCTCATTGTTAGGAATAGCAATGATTTCCTAGTTTTTATGAAATGAAATGGCTACAAAATATCCACAGATTTACGCAAGGCATAATAGTATACTTAGAATATCATGCTGTAGTATTCTCGTTCACAAATGAAGAAGCGATAACAAACTTAGCCATATAGCATGAGTGGCACGCGAAATTAGCGGAAACTAATTTTGCGCAGATAACCTTTAGTGAATTCACTAAAGGTTATTTTAGTATATAGAAACAGCCACTTAAAAAATAAGTGGCTGTTTCTACATGGTTCTATACAAGCTAAAGAGATTACTATTAGTATAGTGGAATTTTCTTTATTTGTCTGTGGACAAAATGAGGCGAATAACTGATTTTTTTAACTTTAAATGGGCATTTTACACATTTTCTTGCGAGGAATACCAAAATTTTATAGAAAACCAATTTGTACTATGATAAAGAAATAGTAAAGAAATAAATCTTTACTTGTAAACATAAAGGAGAGATCATAAGTGGAAACAACCATTATACCCGAAATAAAAGTACACAACGTTAAAGATTTTGGCGCAGTTGGAAATGGCCTAGCAGATGATACAAAAGCAATCCAAGACGCGATTGATGCGCTGTATGAATATCCTGTAAAGAAAGCCGATAAAACAGTTTTATCCAGAGCTGAAACAGAGGAAATGACAAAAGAAGGCGGGATAGTTTATTTTCCGGCTGGTAGTTATAAAATCTCAAAGACTATTTTTGTAGATAAAGCGGGAGTTAACTTACAAGGGGATTCTTCGCTATCAAGTCAAATCATCCCTTCTGGTGAGATGGTGAATAATGAACTGATTTTTGACAAAGAAAAAGAGGACCAACCGATTTTTGATTTTGCTTATTTTAATGGCGAGAAGCGAACTGGGGAACGTTCTTTTATTCGAAATATTGGCATGTCTCATTTAACTTTTGACTTGAGATACGTAAATAACGTCACAACAATCCGAATTATTCGCCCGTATGATTTATGCAAATTTAAAAACCTGTTTTTCTTTAATATTCGCGGGACTGCCATTCAGGCAATTAGTGATACATCAGCAAAGCTATTTAATGGCAAACGAGTTGTTGGGCAGGGATTGATTCTTGAAGACATTCATATTGATAATAGTGGCTCAACACAAGATTATTTGAAACTCAAAAGGGACAAAGGGAGAGTGGAGGATGCGACGGGGACCTTCATTCATTTAGAAAATATTAACGAAAGTAGCTTAACAAACGTAAAGATTTTGGCTTGTGGAGTGCAGGCAGACGCAAATACAGGTCTTGCCATTAAAACAGCAGACAATAAAACGATCCAGGCGTTTGCTAATCGAATCGGAATCCTTTTGGAAGGGTGCCATGGTGTTACAATCAAAGAAAGTTCATTGGGCTTTTTCGATAATGCAGCGATTAAACTCCAAAGAGGCACAAACGGCGCGCAAATTGAAAATGCCTACACATTTATTCAACATAATACTTTTGAAGAAAACAAGAAAGCGCACATTCAAATTGATGGCGGCGCTGAACCTTTAGCCGTAAAAGGGGTTGGAAAAACATTTATTTCAGACAATCGCTTTTTAGGAAAAGTAAGTCCCGAATATGCATATGAAATCGATAATTGTAATCTTGTAACGATTCGTGATCGTGCTAATGTTAAGGTGGGACAACTAGCGTTCAATACAATTATTGAAGCTGGCGAAGTAAATGCAATTGAAGTAGCTGGAACTAGCTTTCAATCAAAACCAAGAATAACAGATAATGGCTACAGAACAGTAATCATGGGAAAAGAGAATGTTTTGAGCGAGCAAAAAACGAGCTATTCAGATGCCTATTCCTTTAAAACACGATTGCTGGCAGAACGACTCACAATTCCAGTTGTTAAAAAACAAGATTTGTATCGTTATAATGAAGTTGTAATAGAAGGGGATATTGCACTTTTAAAAGAAGATGGTAAACCGGAAACGAAGTTAATTGTCCTTAGAACCATTCAAAATGGACAATTAGTGTGGGTGGATATGAAGGATAATGTGATTGATGTGAGTCAAATAACGGAAGCGACTGTATCGGGAACAGAAGTTAAGGGGAAATTCATAGGGGGCATTACGCAACTTAGAATAACAGAAATATTATCTGATGGAGCGGAACGACCACAAGAAACAGGCGGTACAATTGAGTCAAGCGGACGATTTTCATTGCAATACACCGAAATCACAGCTAATTGTACGCACTTGAAAATTGAAGGTTTTGATGAAAGAGGGTTTAGCGTAGCCGAATTTATGCTTCATTTACCGCCGCAATTAGCAACGCAACTAATTGTGTCGCCGCTATATAATCGAGATGCAGCCTCATTTATTACAGGAACATATTGGAATATTGCGTCACTTCGTTTTGTTGCTCGTAATATAACGACGGGAGAAGAGCAAATCTATGCTGGCGGGGATTTAAAAGCAGATGGCACATTTACGTATTATGCGCGTGATAAAGTGAGAGAAAATCTTGAAACAATGAAATACATCCTAAACGGTTTAGATTCAGAAAATAGAGTCGTCGTAAGCGTCAATGTTATGACAGGCGAAAATTTATTGTAAGCATAAAAAGAAGCAGAAAATTAATTCTGCTTCTTTTTCAATGTTTATTTTGCGTTCACTGGAATATAGATTGTAAATTTGTCTTCGCGTAAATCTTCCAAGTTAAAGTTTCCGGCAAGGTCGTATTTACCGCCTTGCATCACTTCGCCGTAAGTTTGACCGATAAAATTGTCAATGGCAGTGCGTTCAGTTTCTTCAGATACGAATTTTGCATAGTCGCCTTCAGGAATTTCAAAGGAAATTACACCATTACCTTCACCAGATTTTGCAACGATGTAATTTTGTTTGCCATCGATGGACGCATTAATACCAACATAATTTTTTGCATCGTCCGCGTACTTTTCATAGGCAGCAGTCTTAATTTCGCTCATTTTTCCAAAACCTTCTTGTGGATTAAAATTAGGAATTTCAACTTTTTCTCCGGAAAATACTTCTTTTTCTAAGTGTACAATTTCAAATGACATAACTTTTTCCCTCCAAAAATAAATTTAATTTTGTTATGATGTAACTATAACACGCTAATGTTGACAACTGTATGTCATCATTTGAAAAAGGAGTAAAAAAATGAAAATTGAGCGGCTAATTGGCATTATTATGTTGCTTTTACAACGTGAAATTGTTAGCGCAAATGAAATGGCAAAAATGTTCGAAGTATCAAAACGTACGATTTACCGCGACATGGAAACACTTTCGATGGCGAAAATTCCGATTTATACGATGCCAGGCGTGAACGGTGGAATTGGAATTATGCCAACTTATAAAGTAGACAAACGTTTACTTACTACGGAAGATTTAACGACAATTGTCACAAGTTTGAATGGATTTGAACAATTATTTTCTTCAACAGATATTAAGCGAACGCTTTTGAAAATGAAAAATATGTTGCGGTCTGATGATGAAGTTAGTGATCATCTTATTTCGCTGGATTTTTCAAATGTAACAACGAAAAAAGAAATAAATGAACACGTTGAGGAGCTACATTTGGCGATAAAAAAACATCAATATGTTGCCGTGACATATAGCGACCGAGATGGGAATGAAACGAAGCGAAAAATAGAACCATACCATTTGCTTTTCCGAAATCGTTATTGGTATTTACAAGGCTATAGCACAGAGCGGGAAGACTTTCGGACGTTTAAATTATCGCGAATGATTCACTTAGAAACCCTTGCGGATACTTTTACGCCGCGCGAATTTGTGGTCAGACCATTTAACCCAAAACCGCAATTTTCACCTTTTGAAATGGAAGAAGTAGACTTGCTCCTTGACCGTACTGGACGGGAACAAATTGTAGAGCGCGCAAATGTTCTGGAAATAAAAGCACTCGATGAAACGTATTTTCAAGCCAAGGTTATTCTACCTGATCATGAAGTCGGCTACCGCTTTCTTTTAAACCTAGGAACACATGCAACGATAAAAAGTCAAAATGAATTTTACGATAACTTTATAGCCTATTTGGAAGCCATTCAACTAAAATACCAATAAAAACCAAAGCCCCTATCATGGATTTGATAGGGGCTTTGGCGGTTTTAAGGAAGAATATATAAAATAGGTGTAAAACCTATGATTTAGATGATGCATTTATTGTATCGTCTTAAAATGAAAAAATAATGAAAATAAATGAAGAAATTATATAAAAAAAAGGCTGAGACATAAATAAAAAAACAAGTGAAAATCCAGTAAATCCATTTTGGAAAATGGTATAGTTACTGGATCTTTACTTGCCTATTTTCTCTTTTTGTGTGAGCTTAGAAATATAATTCTGGGCGGCGGTCTTCGAAAATGGACATCGATTGACGCGCCGCACTGATTTCAGCCAAATCAATTGTGCTGTAGAAATTTTCTTCGGTTTCTCCCGCTAAAAGGAGGATTTCGCCGTGCGGATTGATGACCATAGAATGGCCGTTAAATTGGTTGTTTGGATCTTTGCCGACACGGTTTACGGCCACGACGAACGCTTGATTTTCGATTGCCCGTGCGACGAGCAATTTTTCCCACTGGGAAATGCGCACATCTGGCCACTGGGCAACAACAAAAATAACTTCTGCGCCTCTTGCGGTATGGTGCCGCATCCATTCGGGGAAGCGAATATCATAACAGATGAAGCCGGCTGTTTTTGTGCCGTTTAGCATGAAGAGGTTGGCATCATTCCCAGGCTCCAAATAGAGATGTTCGTCCATTAGCTTGAAAGGGTGGACCTTTTTATAAGAAGAAAGAAAATCACCTTGATTATCAAAAGCGTACATAATATTTGTGAATTTCCCGTCCGTTTTGATGGCAACGGAACCGCCAATAATCGTAATATTTTGCTCTCTCGCAAGCTCAGATAAAAACTTTTTCGTCCGCTCGCCGTGACGGTCTGCGTATATCTCAAGCTCGCTCAAACAATAGCCCGTATTCCACATTTCGGGTAAAACGGCAATCTCAGCACCGCTTCTTGCCGCCTCGGTTACTGCTTGCCGGACCCGTTTGAAATTCGCATCTGGATCCTTAAACGTAACGTCAATTTGGCAAAGCGCAAGCTTCCACATATTTTATTCCCCCAGTTTTCAGTCTTTCTTTAATCGTCTTGCTAGGAAATTTCCAAGTGATTGCAAGGTTTGTACGATGATAATTAAAATAATAATGGTCGCGTACATAATGGTTGGTTCAAAGCGCTGGAATCCGTATTGATAGGCAATGGTTCCAAGTCCGCCGGCGCCAACTAGTCCTGCCATCGCGGTGGCTCCAATTAGACCAATTGTAGCGATTGTCAGGCCAAGCACGATGCCTGAACGCGCCTCGCGAAGCACAACATTTAAAATGATTTTTGACGTAGAAATTCCCATCGCCTGATACGCTTCAATGACACCGCGGTCGACTTCAAGTAAAGCAGATTCCATCAGCCGAGCGATATATGGCGCTGTGAAAACGACAAGCGGCAAAATAACGCCCTTTACGCCAATTGTAGTGCCCACGATAATTTTTGTAAATGGCAAAATTAAAAAAAGTAAAATAATAAATGGCAGCGAACGTAAAATATTAATAATCCAGTTTAAAATCGTGTAAGCCGTTTTATTCTCAGCTTGCCCATCTTTTCGTGTTAAAACAAGTAAAATACCAAGTGGTAGACCGACCAAAATGGAGATGACGAGCGTGATGCTTGTCATTGTAAGGGTTTCTAGAAATCCAGTCCAAAGGGTGTCGCCCCATTCGTTAAAAAAATCAACCATTTTGTTGCACCTCCGAAACGACTACGCCTTGTTCGCGCAAGTACTCAATTGCTTTGTTATATTCGGCCTCATCACCTTTTAAATGGACTAAAAGTTTGCCAAGGGTATCATTTTTCAGGTGATCAATTCCCCCCGCCAAAATGCTCGGCAGGCAATCAAATTTCCGGGATACAAGCGCAAGGGCAGGCTCATCAGAACCTTCGCCAATGAAATGGAGTGAAACCAATTTACCTGTTTGCTTATATTTTTCTAACACATCGGCTGGAATTTCAAAACTAGCCTCTGAGCCAACAAAACGTTTGGTAGTCGGGTGTTTTGGCTTCGTGAATACATCTAAAACAGTGCCTTCTTCAACAATTTGCCCGTTTTCCATCACAGCAACGCGGTCACAAATGCGCTGAATGACATCGAGTTCATGCGTAATAAGGAAAATCGTAATGCCGAGTTCGCGGTTGATTTTAAGTAGCAAATTTAAAATGGCTTCGGTCGTTTCAGGATCAAGCGCACTCGTCGCCTCATCACTAAGTAAAATTTCAGGTTCATGAGCAAGCGCTCTCGCAATGGCAACACGCTGCTTTTGACCGCCAGAAAGTTGGGCTGGGAAATTTTCTTTTTTATCCGTAAGCCCGACAATTTCTAAGTATTTTTCAACACGTGCTGTAATTTCATCGCTTTTTAAACCTTCAAGTTTAAGCGGTAGCGCGATATTTTCATATACAGTGGCCGTTTTAAGTAGATTGTAGCCTTGAAAAATCATTCCGATTTTACGTCTCGCGAAACGCAAGTTTTTCGCCGAAAGTTGTGCGAGATTGTCGTTTGCAATATGCACAGTACCTTCAGTTGGCTGTTCTAAAAAATTAATACAACGAACAAGCGTACTTTTTCCAGCGCCGCTATAACCCACAACACCGTAAATCTCACCTTTTTGGACGGAAAGCGAAACGTCCTTCACCGCCTGAACGCTTCGCCCGTTAACATTAAAAGTCTTGCTGACATGTTCTAGTTTAATCATGGTTACATCTCCCTAAAATGCAGGTACAACAGACCCATTAAATTCTTTTTCAATGAAGCTTTTAATTTCATCAGAATGGTAATATTTTTTAAGTGTATCGACAACTTCATCATCTTTATTTTCAGTTCTTACGACAAAAACATTTGGGTACGGATTGTCTTTCGTTGGTTCATGGAAAATCGCATCATCATTAATGGTGAGTCCAGCGCCCATCGCAAAATTGGTGTTGATGGCAGCTGCTTTTACTTCACCAAGTTGCGCTGGAATTTGCGAAGCTTCAAGTTCGATGATTTCTAAATCGAGCGGGTTTTCCGCGATATCTTTTTTCGTTGCTTTTTCTTCCACGCCGTCTTTCAACTTAATGACACCAGCGTCTTCAAAAAGTTTTAAGCCACGATATTCGTTCGAAGGATCATTTGGAACCGCAATTTTATCCCCCTTCTTAAGCTCTTTGATGTCTTTAATATCTTTGGAATAAATGCCCATTGGGAAAGCAACTGTCTTAAAGACTTGGTCGATTTTGTAGCCTTTATCTTTTTTCTGTGCATCTAAAAACGGAATCGTTTGGTAGTTATTCGCGTCTAAATCCCCATCGTTTAGCGCAGTGTTTGGCGTGTTATAATCGTCAAACGTTTTAATTGTGATGTCCAGCCCGTCTTTTTTAGCTAACTTTTTCACTTCCTCCGCAATTTGTTGGTGAGGTCCACCCGTTACGCCAATTGTAATCTTTTCCGTGCTTAACGTTTCGGATTTCCCGCCACCACATGCAGAAAGTGCAAGTAGTGCCGCGCCAGTAAATGCAATCAAAATTCCTTTAGTTCTCTTTTTCATTAAAAATTCCTCCCTAAATGTGTCTAAATTTAAATTTTTATAAACATTCTAGCTTGAGAGTGTGGACACAGCGTTTCGCCTTGTATTTATGTACTAGAAAAGTTTTTAGCACATAAATAAACCCCTCTACCATAAGAATAGAGAAGTTGAATGTGTTGCCTATTCGAACTCCTCTCATCTACCAAAATGGCTATACCATTTTGCTGGAATTAGCACCTTCACTTCAAAAAGTTAGGTTGCCGGGCGTCATCGGGCCAGTCCCTCAGCCTCTCTCGATAAGAGAACTACATTATAAAAACTTGTTACGTAAAAATATACCGATTTTTAAGGTGATTGTCAATGCTTTTTTAATGTTTTTTATTTCTAGACTAGACAAAATTGCTAGAAAACTTTAAGATATTTAACAATGAAACATAAAACGGGAGGCGTACGAAATGAGATTTTCTAAAAAGCTCGAAAATTTGCCAGAGCAATTTTTTTCAAAATTAGTACAAAATGTAAATCGCAAAATTGCAGAAGGGCATGATGTCATCAATTTGGGACAAGGAAATCCAGATCAGCCTACGCCGCAAAACATCGTAGAAGCACTAAAAAATGCCGCAGATGATGTGCAAAACCACAAGTATTCTTTGTTTCGCGGCAAGGCAGAACTGAAAGAGGCGGCTGCCAATTTTTATAAAAAAGAGTACGGGGTGACGCTAGATCCTGAAAAAGAAGTGGCCATTTTGTTTGGGACGAAGACGGGGCTTGTGGAGCTGCCGATGTGTCTGCTTGACCCCGGCGAAAAAATGCTCCTGCCTGACCCTGGCTACCCAGATTACTTGTCTGGCGCGGTTTTAGCGGACGCCGAGTATACATTAATGCCTCTTTTGGAGGAAAATCAATTTCTACCGGATTATGCTTTGATAGATGAGGCGACGCGGTCAGATGCGAAGTTGATGTATTTAAATTATCCGAACAATCCAACGGGCGCTATCGCTACAGAGAAGTTTTTCGAAGACACCGTCTCGTTTGCTAAGGAAAATGAGATTGCCGTCGTGCATGATTTTGCTTACGGGGCTATCGGTTTCGGCGCCAAACCAATTAGTTTCCTCCAAACAGAAGGGGCGAAGGATGTCGGAATTGAGCTATACACGCTATCCAAAACATACAATATGGCCGGCTGGCGAATTGGTTTCGCTGTCGGGAATGAAACGATGATTGAAGCCATCAATTTAATCCAAGACCATCTGTATGTGAGTCTTTTCCCTGCCATTCAGGATGCGGGGATTGAAGCACTTAGAGGCTCCCAGGAAGCTGTCAGAAAGCAAAATGAGCGTTACGAAAGTCGAAAAAATGCCTTTTTAGACGCGTGTTCGGAAATCGGCTGGGAAGCAGTCATTCCAAGGGGCTCGTTTTTTGCTTGGATGAAAGTGCCCGAAAACTTCACGAGCACAAGCTTTACAGAGCATTTGCTCGAAAAAGCTAATGTGGCGGTGGCCGATGGAAGTGGCTTCGGCGAGTGCGGAGAAGGTTACGTCCGAGTGGGCCTTCTAATGGACGAGGAGCGACTTAGGGAAGCAGTAAGCCGCATTGGGAAATTAGATTTATTTAAAGCAACGACTTATAGCCTCTAAAAAATAGTTGACGATTTTTGGCAAGCATGGTTTAATGGTGAAGTGCCCTTTTTAAGGTGCTCACTTGGTTCCGTGGTGTAGGGGTTAACATGCCTGCCTGTCACGCAGGAGATCGCGGGTTCAAATCCCGTCGGGACCGTTTGAATTTTAAAAAGTTTGTAGACTTTGTCGTCTGCAAACTTTTTTTATTACCCTGACAAACTGTTGTCAGAGCCCGGTGCTATACTGGAGCTGAAAGGGAGGTAATAAAAATGAATTATCAAGTTAGCCATTTTGAAGAAATAAAAGTGACTGGAGAACACGTGCACATTAGTAATGATGACCCGAATATGAGTGAGAAATTTACGGAACTTTGGCAAGGGTTTTATCAAAATCATGCTACAATGGATATGGAAACAAAAGTATACGGTGTGTATTTTAATTTTGAAGGTGATTATGAAAAACCGACTTCCTTATCGTATGACGTGCTGGCAGGTGTAGCTACGGCAGACGGGGAGGTCACAATTCAAAATGGAAAATATGCCCGCTTTACAGTGGTTGGAAATCCAATGACGGCGCCAGCAGCACTTTGGCAGGAAATTTGGCAGACGCAATTGGAGCGCACTTGCGTGACGGATTTTGAATTATATTATCCCAATCCAGATATTGAAAAAACGCGGATTGAAATTTATATTGGAATAAAATAAACACGCTATTTTAAACGAGAGGGGAAAGCCGTTCATGCGTTTTAATCGAATGTTAGCCATTGTGTTGCTGTTAGTCAGCAAACGGAAAGTGACAGTTCAAACTTTGGCCGATTTTTTTGAAGTATCAGAACGAACCATTTATCGCGATTTGGAAGCACTAGATTATGCTGGTATACCGATAATTTCGACACCGGGGTTTAATGGTGGGATTAGCATTATGGAGAACTACTATTTGGATAAACAATTGTTTTCCTCGCTCGATTTTAAATACGTGCTGCTTTCGCTTTATCGGTTGAATATTGAAAATGACCCAAATAAAACGGCAATTATTGAAAAGCTACAATTGCTGTTCGATGCCGAAGAATTACAACAAATTGAACAGCATGCACATCAAGTTGTGGTGGATTTTTCGTCTTGGCAAGGCACCAAAACGGATGACGCGAAATTTATGCGCATCCAAGAAGCCATAAAAAGCAATCACCAACTAATGTTCACATACACCAAATTAGATGGGCATAAGAAGCAACGCATGATTGAACCCTATCAATTGCTTTTCAAAAGTGGCCGCTGGTATTTAAGTGGTACAGAAGAAGGCGCTCCAAAATTGTTTTTGCTAGACCGAATCAAACACATCGAACTAGGTCAACCATTTAATCCTAATCTAGCGTATTATGAACGCGATTTCATTTGGCGAAAGCAGAATATGCTTGAATTTGTGTTGCGAATTGATCGCTCGATTTTTCATATTTTTGAAAGCTGGCATCAAGTGGAAATTATAGAAGAAGCGGAGCCATTTTTACGGCTGAAAATTATTGCCGAACATAATGCTTGGCTGGAAACATTTATTTTAGGCCTCGGCAGCGCCTGCATCGTGGAAAGCCCAGCTTCACTACGCGCCCTAGTAAGCGCGCAAATTTCGGACATGTATAAAAATTATAAAGGAGATGATAATAGTGGCGAGACCAACAACTAAAGCAGATTTTATACAAGCCTCAAACGAAAAGTATCAACAACTCATACATATGTTAGAGGAAATGCCAAATGAAGTGAAGTTAGCCGCGTTTCAGTTGGCCGACATAAATAAAAAAGAAGCACACTGGAATAGGGATAAAAATATCCGCGATGTCCTCATTCACTTGTATGAATGGCAAAAATTACTTTTAGATTGGGTAGAGCCCAATTTAAAGGGGGAGAAAAAGCAATTTTTGCTGGAAGGCTATAACTGGAAAACTTACGGCGCAATGAACATCGTTTTTTTGGAAAAGCATCAGCAAACAGCATACCCGGCAGCGCTACGCTTATTGCAGGAAAGTCATGGCCAAGTTATGCAACTTGTTGAGCAATTTTCTAACGATGATTTGTTTAAAAAAGGGGTTTTTACTTGGAGCGGTGGAAGCACGCTTGGCAGCTATTTCGTTTCGGCGACGTCAAGCCATTATGAGTGGGCACTTAAAAAATAGCTTATTTCAAGAAGCGACTGTAAACGATATGTTTGCAGTTGTTTTTTTGTTACGGGAAAAATCTTCATATTTAAAATGGACTATGCTAGCTGTAATAATTCAGATAATTTTCGAACTGTGCTATAATAAAATTATGGTCTTCTATTTGTATAGAAGTGAACAAGCTAAAGACGCCGTCGGAAGCGTCCAGGGAGAAGGACTTCCGCACCACAGTCTTAATGATAAACAATTTTTAGGAGAATGCCGGCAGAACCGGAAAAATCCAATTATGGGAGGACTGTTTGAAAAATGGCAGAAAAGAAAATTTTAGTAGTAGATGACGAAAAACCAATTGCAGACATTGTTAAATTTAATTTAAATAAAGAAGGTTTCGATGTATATTGTGCCTATGACGGAGACGAAGCTATTGAGCTTGTTGAGGAAGTACAACCAGATTTAATTTTGCTCGACATCATGCTTCCGGGCCGCGATGGCATTGAAGTTTGTCGTGAAGTGCGCAAAAAATACGATATGCCCATCATCATGGTTACCGCAAAAGATTCCGAAATCGATAAAGTGCTCGGCCTCGAGCTAGGCGCCGACGACTACGTGACGAAACCGTTTAGTAATCGTGAACTTATCGCACGGGTTAAAGCGAATTTGCGCCGTCATAGCCAAATTAGCTCGCAATCCGCTGAAGAAGAAGAAAATAGCGAAATCGAAATTGGCTCCCTCGTCATTCATCCAGACGCATACGTGGCATCTAAACGCGGCGAAACCATCGAGTTAACGCACCGCGAATTTGAACTTCTTCACTATTTAGCGAAACATATGGGCCAAGTTATGACGCGCGAACATTTGCTTCAAACTGTTTGGGGCTATGATTATTTCGGCGATGTCCGTACAGTTGACGTAACCGTAAGACGTCTGCGTGAAAAAATCGAAGACAATCCAAGCCACCCAGCATGGCTCGTTACTCGCCGCGGCGTGGGCTATTATTTGCGAAACCCAGAGCAGGAGTAGCAGCAGAGGCATTTTAAATGAATCTTGTAGGTATAGTGATGGCGCTATTTGAATGGCTACTGCAATATTTTACGGGATTTACAAACTTATAAAGAAATTGATATGGGAATCAAAATATAGATAATTGTACGAAGCACGTCATTTATTTTACTAATAAATGATGTGTTTTTTTGTAAGCGTGAATTATGGTATAATACAAGAATTAAGAAGAAACTAAATTGCGATTTGCCATAGATAGAAACATCAATTTAACCCTGAACAGGAGTAGACGTGTTTTATGCATAAAATGAAGTTTTTCCAGTCGGTGCAATTCCGGTTGGTGATGATTTACTTGTTGCTTATTTTAGTTGCTATGCAAGTCATTGGCGCTTATTTCGTGCGCGAACTAGAGGGGCAGCTTGAAAAGAACTTTCAAGATTCTATCAAAAATAGTATGACATTACTGGATTATAACGTGCGGGAGGAGATTTTAAAGAACGGCGATAATAGTGCGCAGATGCAGACGGATATTCGTGAACTTTTGGTCGATTATGCGCGCAACAATTCGAGTTTGCTCGAGGTGCGCATTGTTGATGAGCGTGGCAAAATTCTCGGGACGTCCAACATGGACAATCAGGGGATTGTAGGCCAAAAATCAACCACGCCTTTAGTCAAAAGAGCTCTGTCGCTTGGCACTTCAGAAGAAAAAATTTATATGGACGAGTCAAACGACAATAAACGTGTTTGGGTCACGGTTTCTCCAATCAAAAATAAAAATACGGTGATTGGGGCTATTTATCTTGTCGCGAATATTGAGTCCGTCTACTCGCAGGTGGACTCAATTACGAACATTTTTATTACCGGGACGCTGATTGCGATGGTCATAACGGCTGTTCTCGGGGTGCTCTTGTCGCGGACGATAACGAAGCCGATTATTGATATGAAACGACAAGCTTACGCTATGGCGAGAGGGAATTATACTCGGAAAGTAAAAGTATACGGACTTGATGAAATTGGTGAGCTTGCGCAAAGCTTTAACTCGCTGACAAAACGGGTTCAGGAAGCCCAAGCCATGACCGAAGGGGAAAGACGCAAATTGTCTTCCGTACTTTCGTATATGACAGACGGGGTTATCGCAACTGATCGCCGCGGCAAAGTCATTTTAATTAACTCACCAGCGGAAAAAATGCTTCGCATTGCCCATGAAACCGCGAATGGACAGCCACTTACAGAAGTCCTCGGCATTCAAGATGAGTATGCTTTTGAAGATTTGATGGATATGACCGAGCCGCTTACGATGGACCGTAGTACAGCAGAACGCTATGTTCTCCGCGCCAATTTATCAGTCATTCAACGTGAAACAGGATTTGTAAATGGTGTAATTGCGGTTTTACATGACATTACAGATCAAGAGAAGGTTGACCAAGAACGTCGCGACTTCGTATCAAACGTGTCACACGAACTTCGCACGCCTTTAACCAGTATGCATAGTTATCTCGAAGCACTTAGTGACGGGGCGTGGGAGGATAAGGAGGTCGCGCCGCATTTCCTTGAAGTGACGCAAAATGAAACAGAGCGAATGATTCGCCTTGTCAATGACCTTTTGAAATTGTCGCGTATGGACGGCGGCAGAGAACATCTGGATAAAAGTTTTGTGAATTTTACGGACTTCTTTAATCATATTATCGATCGTTTTGAAATGATGAAAAAAGAATCGATTAAATTTAAACGCTATATTCCGCGCGTGCCAGTTATCATTGAAATTGATGAAGATAAAGTGATGCAAGTGCTGGACAATATTATTTCCAATGCGAATAAATATTCACCGGACGGCGGTCAAATCTCCTTTTTCTTGAAAAAAATGGACGATAAAATCGAAGTAAGTATTAGCGATGAGGGACTTGGAATTCCGGAAGCTGATTTAGACAAAGTGTTTGATAGGTTCTTCCGGGTGGATAAAGCGAGATCGAGAGAAATGGGAGGAACAGGGCTAGGACTGGCTATTGCGCGCGAAGTAATTGAGGCGCATGGTGGTCGTATTTGGGCTGAAAGTAATAAGCGCAAAGGTACGACAGTCAAGTTCACCTTGCCATATAGCGATTTGCCGGAGGATGATTGGGAATGAAGACAAATGCATATTTAAGAGGCGCTATCCTCACCGTACTCGTTATTTTTAGTATCGTGCTCAGCTATTTTATTTGGAAAGGCCAGCCAGATTACGAAACGATTGATGTGAAAGAAGTGGAAAAAACAACAATTGATAAGCAGAAAACCGCTGCCCAAGTTTTTAAACCGATGATGATTCAAGTCAATAAAAACGATACACATTTTCAAACGAACAATGGCACTTATGTGAACGAGCTAGCCGCAGATGGGCGCAACTTTAGTTTTTCAGAAGTCGTTCTTTCGGGGAAAAAACGGAGTGAGGAGTACGACCGTATTATTCACCAAAACGGAGCGATTGAGCTTATTTACCCAAATAACATCCCATTTTCGATTTTTGCGCAAGTCTTCCAAGTTGAAGGTAAGAAGCTTGATAATGCTTCATTCAATCGAATTATTTTTGACACAAATAAAACGGACACCGGCTTATATACCGTTTATTTTACAAATGATTATGAAGATACGATTTACCAAAGTTCTCTTCAAGAAAAGGATATTGAGAGCGTTCGAAATATTGTTGAAGAAGCAAACAAGGAAGACGTATTTAATGAAGTCCCAGAAGTAAGACCGAGCAAGCATTCCATCTTCCTTTCAAACGAACGAATAAAAATGAGCAGTGAAAAATATATTATCGATTCAATGGATATCAATTTGTTTACGAAGGCGCTGTTCCAAGATGTTGGTTCTGTTAAAAATGAAGATAATTCTTATACAAATGGCTCAAGCAAAATCGTGCTGGATACAACGAATAAGGTGTTGGAATATATTAATCCAGCACAAGAAGTAACAACAAATACTGAAACAATTTCGAAACGAGATAGCCGCATTCAAGATAGTTTTAACTTTATTAATGAACATGCAGGCTGGACGGACAACTATTATTATACTGGCTACTATGCCCAGTCTGGAACGGTAAACTTCGGTTTATTCGTGAACAATTTGCAAGTTTTAAATTCAGCAGGTATGTCGCAAATTTATGTCACGGAAGGACAAGAGGCAGTATATAAATATAGCCGACCATTCTTTAAATTAGACTATCCAATTCCGCGCGAAAGCGAAGAAGTGACACTACCATCTTCACTATCTGTCTACAAGAATTTGGAAAGCAATCCTAATATTGATATTCGCTCATTGCAAATGATTACACTCGGTTATGAAATGTCATGGGTAGAAGATAAAGGACTTAACCGAATTGTAGAACTAAGACCGACATGGATATTCAAATACAACGGGCAATGGTTCGTTTCTGATATGAAGGAGAGTGAGTAAAGTTGGATTGGAGAAAAACAGAAATTATTTTTATTATCGCCTTCCTATTACTCGATATTTTCCTTGTGGTGATGTTTTTAAATAAACAAGCAACCAATGATCCTGATAAACTTGGAAACGACACGCTTCAAGACCATTTAAAAACAGATAACATCAGCTATCCAAAACTGTCTTCAAAACCGGTTATGGGGGAAATTTTCACAGCTACCCAAGACGCGTTTTCTGCGAAGGACGTTGCGAGCTTAAAAGATCAAAATGTTTTTCTTGTGAATAATGCCAGTGAAATTTCGTCTACATTAAAAACACCGATTCCCGCTGACAAGGACAAAGAAACACCTGAACTTGCCAGTTTTGTCAAAGAAAAGGTGTACAAAGGTTCGTCCTATAAATTTTGGAAATATGATAAAGAGGAAAATAAGCTAATCTACAATCAAGTGATAAAAGGAGATATGGTCCTCTTTGATAGCGGCGGGCAAATTACTTTTAAATTGAATAATGCCGACGAGGCAGTATCATACACGCAAACGTATCTTGGAAAGCAAGATGATTTGCAAGAAAAAACCAATTTAATGTCTTCGATGGATGCCTTAGAAGCGATTTATCAACATGGCGACTTAAAAACGGATAGCGACATTGTGAAAGCAACGTTTGGCTACTATACAACGGTCCAATTATCGAGCGGCGATGTTTATTTCCCAGTCTGGTGTTTTGAGGTCAAACATAAAGGTACGACGACGTACTTTTTAATCAATGCCAAAGATGAACAAGTTATCAATTTAAATGAATCGCGCGCGCAAAACCCAGAAGAAACATCCATGAGCGAATCAATCCAAATGTCACCAGAAACAATGATGGGCAACTAGGCGTAAAACGAAAATCAATCCACATTCGGGTTGATTTTTGTTTTCTTTTGTAAAAAATAAGGTTAAAATAAGGATATGTCAGGGGGTACGAATGTAATGATGAAGAGTCAACTGTTAGCAGGAACTGGTGCGGCGCAATTAAAGTTTAGTATTCTCGCAAGTGGGAGTTCTGGCAATGCCACACTTATTGAAACAGACGACCAAAAAATATTAGTCGATTGTGGTTTAAGCGGTAAGAAAATGGAAGGTCTTTTTAAACAAATTGACCGGGATATTAGCGAAGTGGACGCAATTTTAATTACGCATGAGCACTCGGACCATATTAAAGGTTTAGGTGTTTTGGCGAGAAAATATAAACTCCCTATTTACGCAAATGAGAAAACTTGGCGTGCAATGGATAATATGATTGGCGAGGTAAGCTCGGATCAAAAATTTCAATTTGATATGGAAACTGTAAAAAGTTTTGGGCACTTGCAAGTAGAATCATTTGGAGTCTCGCATGATGCGGCTGAGCCCATGTTTTACATATTTCATAACGGGAATAAAAAGTTTGTTATGATTACGGACACGGGCTATGTGAGCGACCGAATGAAGGGGCATATCAAAAATGCTGATGCCTATTTATTTGAAAGTAATCATGATGTCGAAATGCTTCGTATGGGGCGTTATCCGTGGAATGTGAAGCGTCGAATTTTAGGCGATGAAGGGCACGTTTCGAACGAAGATGCAGGAATCGCGATGAGTGAAGTCATTGGCGATCAAACAAAGCGAATTTATCTTGGACATTTAAGCAAGGACAATAATATGAAAGATTTAGCTAGAATGAGTGTGACACAAACGCTTGCAAGTGAAGGCATTGTGGTCGGAAATCAGATAGAATTATTTGACACAGATCCAGAAATTCCGACGAGCATTTTCGCATTGTAAAGCTGAGAAGGGACGTAAAGCGAATGAGTACGTCTCTTTTTTCTTAAAAATTTAAAGTAATTTCATGAATTTTTCATAATTCTCTTGTAAGATAAGTCTATAGATGAATTTTTATGCGGAAAGGGATGGTTAATTTTGGAAAACGAGAAAAATGAGTTTGGCAAAACAGTAAGCGATGATGCGAATCAATCGCCAGAAACAACAAAGGAACAAAAAACAGAAGAAACGTTACATAGTCCGCACAGACAAGAACCAGTTTCTGAGCCGATTTCGGAAGGTGTAACAGCCGAAGGGCAAGTTTTCGCGGGGGCGACGCGTGAACAAGCCGAAGCAAGCATGACGAACGCTTTTTTTGAAGAAGCCTCCGATACTTCTGAAAAAAACAACACAGTTCCCCCAGTACCACCTGTTCCCCCAACACGTTCAAGTGGCGATGACGGCGGCGGTAGTGAGCCACCAAAGAAAAACGGTGGTAAGCACTTTTTAGGTTATTTCCTAACAGGCCTAATTGGCGTTCTAGTAGGCGGTTTGATTATCTTTTTCGCCGTTAGCGGCTTAGGTGATTCCTCAAACGATTCGTCATCTGGATCAAGTTCAAACACGGGAAAAGTAGAAAAAGTTTCGTATGAAAATACAACCAACATTACAAAAGCAGTCGAGAAAGTACAAGACGCTGTTGTAAGTGTTTTAAACTATCAAGCAACAAGTTCACTTGACGGTTCCACAACTTCTGAGGAGGAAGCCTCTTCTGGCTCAGGCGTTGTTTACAAAAAATCAAACGGCAAAGCATATGTCGTGACGAATAATCACGTAGTCGAAGGCGCCAATAAACTTGAAGTGACTTTCTCTAGTGGGAAAAAATCATCCGCCAAGTTAATCGGAACTGACGAATGGAACGACCTTGCAGTACTAGAAATCAGCGATGAAAATGTGAGCACTATAGCTGAATTCGGCAATTCAGATTCCCTTAAAGTCGGAGAAACTGCCATCGCAATTGGTAGCCCACTAGGTACTGAATTCTCCGGTTCCGTTACAGAAGGGATTATTTCCGGCTTAAATCGTGCTGTTCCAGTGGATACAAATGGTGATGGTCAAGAAGACTGGGAAGCAGAAGTTATTCAAACTGATGCAGCTATCAACCCAGGTAACAGTGGTGGAGCTTTAATTAACTTAGAAGGCCAAGTGATTGGTATTAATTCCATGAAGATTTCCACAGAAAATGTAGAGGGAATTGGATTTGCGATTCCGATTAACACAGTTGAACCTATTATCGAACAACTTGAAACAAAAGGTGAAGTAACTCGTCCTTCGCTAGGCGTAACACTCCGCGACGTGGATACAATTCCAGAACAGCAACAACAAAACATTCTGAAATTGCCTGAAGGTGTCGATTACGGCGCAATGGTTCAACAAGTCGTTAGCGGCTCTGCTGCGGATAAAGCTGGTTTGAAACAATACGATGTAATTGTAGAAATGAACGGTAAGAAAGTAACCAACTCAATGACGTTGCGTCAAATTCTTTACAGCAATGATGTTGAAATAGGTCAAAAGATGAACGTGAAGTATTACCGTGACGGTAATAAAGAATCCACAAACGTTACGTTAGAATCAGCTACATCATCCAAACAATAAATATAAAATGCGACTCCTCGGAGTCGTATTTTTTTGTGGATAAGTTGTGGATTTCCAAAAGTCAAGCAATCAATATTTAGGAGAGAACATATTTTCTTGCACTAAATATAGAAGGGGGTTGTGGATATGTGGATAATTTTTGTGGATAACCTGTTAGTAAACCGTGAATAAGCTGTGGGAAATCGAAAATACTGACAATTTAAGTATAAAAAGTTGCTTTTCGAACAAAAAATTGAATCAAATTTCATTTTTGCCCAACTTTCATAGTAAGATATACCTTTTTGTGAAAAACAACTATAAAAACGCTCATTTATCCACAGTTTCATTTGCTAACAAATTCCAAATTGCTTCTGCCACAAGGTTTTTGCGAGTATTATGATCATGTGGATAACCTGTGGATAGTGAATTTCACTAAAAGTATATCTTGTAGGGAATGTTTGTTCTTATACAAAATATAGATGCGTCTGTGGATATGTGGATACTTTCTGTGGATAAAACTTGTGTATAAGTGCCATTTTCTTGTGGAAAAGAAATTTGTGTGCGAATTTAGGTCAAAAGCACGTATCAGTTAATTTTATGGTATGATAAACGGAGAAAATGCAATTTTGAGGTGGATACATGAAAATCCAAATTATTACAGTAGGAAAATTAAAAGAGAAGTATTTAGTGCAAGGCATTCAAGAATACTTAAAGCGTTTAGGTCCATATGCGAATGTAAGTGTTGTAGAAGTCCCAGATGAAAAGGCGCCAGAAATGTTAAGTGAAGCTGAAATGTTACAAGTAAAGGAAAAAGAAGCAGAACGAATTTTAACAAAAATTTCTGCGGATACATACGTTTTTGCGCTGGCAATTGCTGGCAAACAAAAATCGAGCGAGGATTTTGCTGACGGACTTCATCACCTCATGACATATGGGAAAAGTAAAATTGCGTTTATCATTGGCGGCTCACTTGGCTTAAGCGATAGTGTTTTAAAACGCGCCGATGAACAAATTTCGTTTGGCAAATTGACACTACCGCATCAACTCATGCGTCTAGTTTTAGTCGAGCAAATTTATCGTGCATTTAAAATTATGCGCGGGGAGCCGTACCATAAATAACAAATGAAGGAGTGCATCATGAAAAAAATTAGCATCATGATTGTTGTTGGCGTGTTACTTATTGGCGGGGGTTTAGGCGTGCTGGCGTATTGGAATCTTTGGCCGTTTCAAGGTGATAAAATTGCGGGGGTGCCAAACGGAGCTTTAATCAAAAAAGATAAGGAATCGATTGATACGCTAGATCTTCTTTTGGCGGCTAGCGGAAAGGTTGCTTTTAATACGGAGGGCGAGCGGGTTCAAGTGTACCTCGATGTGTATGAAAAAGCGGAGCGCGTGAGCCATCAAAAAGTTGTAGAAATTGCGCGCGAAGAAAAAAGTCCGATAAACGGGGAACTTGTTTGGGGCGCAGTTGGTTTTGATGTGATGAAACCAGAAGAGCTTCGCGTTAAAATCCTCGCGAACGGGGCGGAATCACAAAAAAAAGTGCCGTTATCTGCAGAGTTGTTCCATAAATTTGAACACGCAGGAAGTGCTACAGAGCCTTTTGAGGGTGGAAAAATAGAGCCCGGCAAACGTTATGTTCTTCAGTACTGGGGTTTCTCAGAAAAAGGCCTACGAATTGTTGATGACTTATTTGCGGAAGAGGCGCTTAGCGAGATGGATCAGTCGATTATTTTGTATGTGATGTTCAAATAGCAAAAAAACAGGGCAGTCGGCCCTGTTTTTTTGTGCTATAAATTATCTCGCTGTGATTTTTTCGGACGGATAAATAGACCGAGTCGCTCTTGTTCTTTTGAAAGGGAAATGTAGAGCGAGATCATCATGAGAATAATGATGACCGAAAACGGGAATGCGACAATAATTGCTGCGTTTTGTAAGCCTTGCAGTCCACCAGAGAATAAAAGCGTGCTTGCGATGCCGGCTTGTAAAATGCCCCATACTAATTTAATTTGGAAACTTGGATTTAGTGAGCCATTTGTCGTTTGAATCCCGAGTACAAACGTTGCTGAATCCGCCGAAGTCACAAAGAAAACAGCAATGAGGATAATCGCGATAATCGATAAAATGGAGCCTAGTGGCAGCTCATTTAATACGCCGAATAAAACTTGTTCCGTTGGTAATTTTTGCAAGCTTGGCACAACCGTGCGCTGAATGTTAATGGCTGTACCGCCAAATACCGCGAACCAGAGTGCGCTCACAATTGTTGGTAACAAGATGACGCCCATTAGAAATTCGCGAATTGTACGCCCTTTGGAAATACGGGCGATGAAAAAGCCGACAAATGGCGACCAGGACATCCACCACGCCCAGTAAAAAATCGTCCAACTGTTAATCCATTCGCGGCCAGCTGGATTGCCCGGCTCCGTTCGAAAACTCATCTGCACAAAATTTTGCAAATACTCTCCAAAACCATTCATAAATTCATTCAAAATCTTCACCGTTGGACCCAAAAAGAGCGTCAGCACAAGAAGCAGAGCCGCAATATAAAGATTGAGATTACTCAAAATCTGGATGCCTTTGTTTAAACCGCTAGCCGCGGAAATCATGAATAGGATTGTCACAATGATGATAATAATCATTTGAATGGTGAAATTGATCGGAATATCGAAAAGATACGCAAGTCCGCCATTAATTTGTTGGGCGCCGAGCCCTAAAGTTGTCGCCACACCAATGACTGTCGCGAAAACGGCGATGATGTCTACGATATGCCCAATCGTTCCTGACGACCGGTGACCTAGGATAGGGTAGAGGGTTGCGCTAATTAAACCCGGTGCTTTCTTCCTAAATTTAAAATAAGCAAGAGCTAGGGCTACGACCGCATAAATGGCCCATGCAGAAATCCCCCAGTGAAAGAAAGTATAGCGTAGCGATTCCTGTAGCGCGATTTGTGTTTCAGTTTCGCCGCTTGGTGAGCTGACCGCAAAATGAGAAAGCGGTTCTGCTGCACCCCAAAAAACGAGGCCAATCCCCATGCCTGCGCTAAAAAGCATGGCAAACCATGATGTATTGCTGTACTCTGGCTTTTCGCCTGGTTTCCCTAAACGTATGGCGCCAATGGGGCTTAAAATTAAGAAAATACAAAAAGCCACGATAATGGCGACAACAAGCAAATAATACCAGCCGAACGTACTTGTTAAAAATTGTTGAATGTTGGCTGTTGCTGTTTCAAAGCCTTGTGGGAAAAATACGCCGAGTAAAACGGCGAGAAGGATAAGTATAACGGAGCACCAAAAAACCATCCCAATTTTTTTCATAACATCCTCCTTTTCGTTCTACTTAGTATTCATTATACCTTTTTTGTGAATGAAAACCTAATCTCCTAAAGAAAGTTCAGTTTGTCTTTGCAATCTTTGTTTTAGCAACCTAATGAACGTGCTTGGTGCAGTGACTCGGAGCATAGGGCCGAAAGAAAGAATTTGAATAAGTAGTTCATTTTCAGTTGGCGCAGGATAAGAAATCACTAGCTCATAAGTTTTGTCATCAATCCGTTTCGTTGTTTTTTGATAGCTTGCAAAGTGTAACATAGCGCGCTCTAGAGCATTTCGCCGATTATAAAGTGTGCAGTGAATCGTTTTAGTGACAGGCTTTGGAGTCGTTTGCTCACGCGCGTTTTCTGCCATTAAAGTGGCCGAATGAATTTGCTTCACATTTAAAATATAGGCTGTGCCATTTTGCGCAGATTTAGCATGAAGACGAAAACGATCATTTTTTTGAGAAAACTCCAGAATTTGTGGGCTAAAAACCCCAGTTAGCTGATTTTTCCGAGCATTCTCATACTCCAAATAAACTTGCTTATTCGTTTGAATCGCCTCTAAGATGACCTTAAAACAGCGAATGTAGTTGGAATCTGTATACATATCGCCATCTGCGAATTGATCAAAATAAAAAATATCTTGGGAAGAAAATAATGGGGGCACGTCTTTTAAATGATTTTGCCATTCAAGTTGTTCTTCCGGTGTTAAAAATAGAGCCATGCGTGCATCTTCTAAAATGGTTTTCAAAAACCGTTTTTCAAGCTCACGATAAACAGGTGGAATTGCGGGCAATTTAGGCGTGAAAGTTTGCTCCTTTTTATGTAGCAAATCCCAATTTCCTTCCTGTAATAACTGCGGTTCGAGATGGAAAAGTGTTTCGTTGTAGCCTAAATCTTGAATAATCGCCCGAATTTCATCAGCAGAAAGTGGACGATTTTGCATCAATATTTGATTGACAATAAAATAATACGTGCCATAAATTTCGCTAAAAATGGGCATTTCACTCTTCCTCCTCATAAAAGGCGTTCATTTCGCCAATTTCTTTAAAGAATGCTTGCACGAAACCTCGTTTACTAGCTTCCATCTTAACAATTCGCCCGATAAAGGTTCGTAAAAATGGTTTGATACCCGTCAAATCAAACAGCTCAATCTCATATTCAAAAAGTTGTGGCCCAATTTTCGTGAGTTTTCCAGAACGCCCCTCACGTTTAATCCGTTCAATAAGGTATCCATCGCGTTTTTCATCGATTTGAAGCTGCATCGCCAATCTGTCTTTCTCACAATTCCCAGTCATATTGCTCCAAAAATACGGCTGACATGCATCAAATTCTGCTACGATATGATCGAAATCTTCCGAATGACCTAACAGCTTTACAGAAGCAAGATGTTCTAGGCGGAAAGTAGTGAAAAAACGACTTTGCTTCATTCGCCCAATGACGTAACACCGCCCAGTTTGCGAGCTAACTAGTAGTTTTATCGGTAAAAATGGTTTTGAAATGACATTTTCATGACCGAAACGGTGGATTTCAACGTACTTTTTCGACTGAATGGCCGCAAGTAAATCAAACGCAATTTGTTCATCTAAAGTATGAACAGGATAGAAATGTTTAAATTGAAACGGCGAAGCGGGGACAAATTGCTGCACGTTTAAAATATACGCGCCTAGCACCCCAATTGGCAGCACTTCCTTGAAAAATTGAATGGCCGTTAAAAATCCATTTGAAAGTTTTGGAAAATCAGCAAGCTTATAATAGTTCACTTTTTTTTGTTTGGTTTGCTCGAAAATTCCTAATTTGACATATTCCGATAGTTTTTTTCGAACAGTGCCCTCTTCGATTAGTTTTTCCGCGTCAAGGATGCCGAGTATTTCTTGCAAGTTTTTGGCGCCGAGTGTGAGTGCATCAATGAGCATGAAATGCAAGAAAATATCATTCTTCGTAAAGGATTTTGCTTTCCATACCGAGAAAAAAGGGTTTTCGCTTAAAGAATTGGTGTTAATCGCAAGGCGGACGACTTTTTTCGTGCCACTTACTTCCGTTTCAATGTAATTATGGAAGTAGCTTTCAATGCGTCGGCGCTCGGTATCGTAGCTGCGAATGCTTTTTTGCCCAAATTCTTCGCGTGTTTTAAAGCCGTAGATGTAGAAATCGCGGGCGTAAGTGCGCACCGTATTCATATTTTTGATTAGTTCTTGGAATTCTTTTGCCACAAAAATCTTCTCCTCTCTCTTTCAGATTAACATTGCGCACCTTTTTTTAAAAGATAAAATCATGACTTTTTTCTATACTAAAGATATCGATTAGTGAAGGAGTGCAAGAATATGTTTGTCAACTACGAAAAAAAGCGAACAGAAAACCTATTAAAATATGGCTTGAAAGCGCGTCTGATATTGAGGCAGGCTGTTTAGAACAAGCGAAAGAAGTTGCTCGTTTGCCTTTCGTGTTCAAATGGCTTGCGCTTATGCCGGATACGCATTTTGGGAAAGGAATGCCGATTGGCGGGGTTTTGGCGACGAAAGATGTGATTGTGCCTTACGCGGTTGGGATGGATATTGGGTGCGGGATGTGTTTTATTGAAACGAATATTTTAGCACGCGATGTGCGCGAAATTATGCCGCAACTTGTTCAAACGACGCTAAAAAAAATTCCGGTTGGAAAAGGGAAGCACAGCGAGAAGCAAATTTCCGAGCAACTGGATGGAGCAGAAAAAATGACGTTTTATGAGGCGCTTCCAAATGTGCGCGAAACAATTGAATATGCGTACTATCAAATTGGAACGCTAGGCGGTGGGAATCATTTCATTGAATTCCAAGAAGATGAAAAAGGCTATTTATGTATTATGCTCCATTCTGGAAGCCGCCATCTTGGTGCCGCAATTTGTACGCATTTTGATAAAATTGCGCAAGAAGCGAACCAAAAATGGTACAGCAATTTGTCGGCAGAAAACGCGCTTTCCTTCTTATCAATTGATTCCGAAGAAGGGCGCGCCTATATTGAATGGATGAACTTCGCGCTTGATTACGCGTATTTAAACCGCGAAACAATGTTGAACCGAACGATGGAAATCACGCGTGAAATTGTGCAGCGAGAATTAAATCAAACGGTCGAATTTAAAGGGCGGATTAATTGCCACCACAACTATGCTTCGCTTGAAACGCATTACGACGAACAAGTGTATGTCCACCGAAAAGGCGCGACAAGTGCTAAAAACGGCGAACTAGGTATAATTCCAGGCGCAATGGGCTCAAAAAGCTACATTACAATGGGACTAGGGAGTAAAGAAAGCTTCCATTCGTCCTCACACGGCGCCGGCAGAAATTACTCCAGAACACGAGCAAAAGCGAATTTCCCAGCTAAAGAAGTATTGGCAGATTTAGAAAACCAACAAGTGACACTTGGGAAAACCAATTTAAAAGATGTAGCTGAAGAAAGCCGCTACGCGTATAAAGACATTGACCAAGTGATGCAAAACCAAAAAGACCTCGTCACAATCGTGAAAACATTACACACACTAGGGGTCATAAAAGGGTAAAAACAAGCTGGCTCCAGATAGACTTCCTTCTTAACCTCAATTAGTCTATTGCATTTCCAGCTACCGAAATTTGGAGGCTCTTGGCGGACTTCCTTCTATAGGAACTAGTTCGCCTCTTTTCCTCCGTATAAAAAGGAGAAACAACATGTATGAATTAACAATTCGACGTCAAAACGGAATTTATTTACCTCAAATAAAAAATAGTGAGGTCACTACAAAAAAATTAGAACAGTTTCTAACAAAAGCTGCGCAATTAGGCTATTCTGTTTCAATCGAGCTAATAGAAGGCCTTTCTAATGAACATTTAGAAGGGATCTTGGCAGCGATGTATGAAATAAAAGGCGTGAAAAATCATAAAGCATTCCATAAAAATTTCCCAAAACAAGTGGCGGAAATGGACGATTTGGAACTTTACGGGAAAGCCGTTTTGCATTATGCGACGTTCGGTTCCTATTTGCCAAATGATAAAGAAGAAACGCGTGCAGCACTAAACGGGGTCTACAAGTTGCAAGAAATCAAATGTGTCAGTGAAGCGGACGTGATAATGCTCACCAACCAACTGATTCATAGCAAGGAAGCGTTCAGTGGGCATGATAAAGCCGATTTGAAAATTTTACTTAGAAATTTTGGTGGGAAAGCTCAATTTGAAAATGTGACACAAAAAGAAAATTTGGCTTTTCTAATTAAAATGTGTCTTAAATACCAGTTGGACACGGCAGCTTTGATGGCGGAAATGAAAACGGCAACGGATGTGCTTCGCTTTGCGGTTAGCTTGTCAGACGGCGATACATCGCTTGCTGAACCCACTCGCTTTATTACCTTCAAAAGACCAATGCGCCGTTTAATGCTGGAAAATCTTAATGAAACAGCCAATTTAACGGAGGATATGCGCCGACACAAACGGGCGTTCATTCGCCTTGGTGAGAAATTGCACCCTTCTGAATATCGGAACGTATATCCGCACGCAGCGGCGGGATTTGATGTGATACGAAACAATGAAAAAGTCATTACGTTTAATCGGAAAGTAGAGTGTGCCCTTGCTGAATCTAATTTGGCGGAAGCAATCTCGCTTTTAAAATCCCGCCCAGGCGAATTTGCGCGCCGTTTCGATTATCTGCTTAGAATTTTTTTCGATGAAGCGGAACAAAACCAGCTGTTTCACGCATTTAAGCAAGTGGCAACTCGCACGTCGGTGCCGATTTTGCTTAACATGCGCAGCCATTTTGAAAGCCGTACGAAAAATCAGGCGGCGCGTATTTTTTTCCCAAAAGGTCAAAAAGCAAAAGTTTTTGTGACGGAAGAAACACGTGTCAAAATCGCCATGCAGACGGCTTTGCGTGTCATTCAAATTTGCGACGATGCGTTAGTTTCGCAGTTTGCGCAAAAAGATTATTTGGGAAAAGTCTTTGTTGATGAGGAGTTGAAAAACTACACGGTTCCGTTTGCGAATCGCTCCACGAATAAAAGTTTGAAGCAATTTGCCCGTGGTTCAAGAATCAAACTGAATTTTGAGGAGCATCCGATTTTGCGTTTGTTTATTTACTGGAAAGGTGACATGGTGGATATTGATTCGTCGGTAATGCTTTTTGATGAAAATTATAGTCAAGTGTCTTACTGTTCGTATTATGAATTGCGAGATGCGGCGCATACAATGACGCATAGTGGTGATATTACGTCTGCGCCAGATGGGGCTTCCGAATTTATTGATATAAAACTGAAAAGAGCTCAGGAAATTGGCGCGAAATATGCAGCGATATCTATCAATAGTTTTTCAAGAATCCCGTATTCGGAATTAGAGGAATGCTTTGTCGGATTGATGAACCGAACGGATAGCGAGTCAGGTGAGATTTTCGAACCGAAAACGGTGTCGCAAAAGTTTGACTTAACATCTATACAGATGGCGGTCATGCCATTTATTGTTGACTTGGAAGCACAAGAGCTCGTTTGGTGTGATTTAGGTTTGGGGCATGAGGAGGGAGCGCCAAACAATATCCATACGCATTTAACGGGGATTGAGGCAATCACTTATGCTATGACGACACTTAAAAAGCCAACGCTCTATGATTTGTTTTGCTTGCACGGGAAGGCTCGCGGCGAACTCGTTTTAAACCGAGAAGAAGCTGATGTTATTTTTGGAGCGGGGGGCAATGTGGAAGCGAGCGATTTCGAAAAAATTATGGGTGAATTTATCTAGCGGCATCGAAAAATATGGGTGCTGCTAGTCTTATTTTGTTATACTAAAAAGAAAAAGGAGAACATCATGGCAATTATTCAATTGAAAAGCACAAATCCGGCATTTTCATTTCTGATTAAGAAAAATCCAGCTTCTGGTATGGTTTTTCGGGGCATTCGAAAAGGCATTGCGACAGGCTGGTTTAGCGCTGAAGGGACATACCACGTCTTTTTTCAAGATGCGCAAAACACAATTTCTTTTAAGGGGAAAAATGAACCGGATTTTGATTACTTAAACCTATCGAAATATACGAGCCCATTTGCTTATTTGCAGATGACAAATGACTTTTTTAGGAGTGTTTATACGAAAGAAAACGATCAAGATACACGAGGTTTTAAAAATCGTCTTGTTTTTTCAATGATTTATGCGCGAAAAGAACATTATTTGCGATTTTTTAAACAACATTTTGAGAACTATGATTTTACGGTTGTGAAGAAGACAGAGAATTATTATGAAGTGGCAATTGAAACCGAGGAAACACTAGGCGACTTATTAAAGTTAGCTAATGTATTTTGCTTGTTCCTAGCGATGAATAGTAAAGAGTCCATCCAAGTGGAGGATAGTTTAATTCAAAAATACATTCAGTTCCTCATCGATTTAGATGTGCCTTATTTTATTCGCTATTTATTCGCGCAAAACTTCCTTTTTCGTCCGAAAACGTTTCAAAAATTTAAAAAACAATTGGAAGCGACTGAAAAATACGATATCGAGTTGCAATTTGGTGGCACACACTTGCAGCGTCGTAACGCCATTTTAGCGCGGCTTGATTTTTCCAATTCCATTGTGGATATTGGTTGTGGGGAAGGCTTTTATGCGATTCCATTTGCGAAAAAGCTAGCCGACACGGATTTTTATTACGCGATTGATATTGATACCGAATTGCTAAGGCACGTTGAAAAGCGGGCGAGCCGCGAGGAAATTGAAAATATCGGTACGTACGAATCATTCGAACATTTTTTAGAAAATGCGCCGACTGAAAAAGTGGATGTTCTGCTTACGGAAGTGATTGAGCATATGCCGATAAAGCAGGCTGACAAATTGGTGACGCAAGTTTTAAATAGTACAGATTTCGAACATTTTATTGTGACGACGCCTAATCGGGATTTCAATGCGTTTTATGAACTGGAAGATGCGTTCCGCCATACGGACCATAAATTCGAAAGTTCTGCTGAAGAATTTCAAGATTG
Source organism: Listeria sp. ILCC792 (assembly GCF_900186135.1). Classification (NCBI taxonomy): domain Bacteria; kingdom Bacillati; phylum Bacillota; class Bacilli; order Caryophanales; family Listeriaceae; genus Listeria; species Listeria sp. ILCC792. The sequence goes on along the minus strand of NZ_FYBO01000012.1, from coordinate 42,888 downwards.
GCTTCGCGAAATTGTCGGGAGGTCTAACCGTTTTGAAGTGGATTTTTTCCAAATAGGGGATAAAGTGAACGGTATTAGTACGTCGAGCGGTGCAATTATTTATAGAAAAGAGGTGGAATAGATGGAGCTTAGGACGAGTTTACATACGATTTTTTTGATGATTGGACCGAGTGAGTGTGGGAAAACGACATTTGCGAAGGAATTTTTGATGCCGGCACTCCGTAAAGATGTACCGGAGAAGAACTATTTTATGAACATCAGCTATCTTTCTTCAGATGAAATTCGCCAAGATTTACTGGGGCATGCGCATGACAAATATGCGAGAGTCATGCTTGAGAGCAGTGAGCAAGCTTTTTCTCTTTTGTATGAAAAGCTGAGACTTGCGACATCGTTTCCGATTCAATCCGATTTCGTCGTTATTGATTCAACGGGACTTTCCGATAAATTTCGCGAGCAAATAAGAAAAATTGCCGTAGAAAATCATTACAATGTGGAAGTAGTGCTGTTTGATTATAAAAATCGCGCTGATTATTTTCGAACGGAACGAAGTAAAACTATTATTTCGAACCATATTACACGTTTGCGGCGTGAGGTATTACCCGTTTTACGACGCGAAAATTATCAGGCTGTTCACCGGGTAAGATTTCCGGTGCAGAAACTAGATGTGGCGATTTCAAATTATGAGGAAATGCTTGGTACGCTTCTTCCGCCAGACGAAACCTACACGTTTATCGGGGATGTTCATGAGTGTAAAACGAGCCTTATCTCGCTTTTGAAAAAATATAATTTCGTTTTTGATGCGGATGAAATGATTGTCGAAAAACCAAGTCACGAATTTATTTTGCTTGGCGACTTTATCGACAAGGGGAAAAATACGCGCGCGATGGTCGAGTTTCTTTATAAAAATAAAACGCATTTTCGCATTGTTTTAGGCAATCATGAAAATTTTGTGCATAAATATATTGAAAAGAAAATTCAAGGTGCGGACGAAACGCTCGTAAGAGACTATTTTGATTCAATTCCTGTACTCTCTTCAGATGCAGAACTTTATGCGAAATTTGTTGAACTTGTTTTACAGGCGCAGCCGTTTTATCGTGTCATTGGAGAAGGACAACCAAGCTTTTACGCAACTCATGCGCCGTGTAAAACGAAATTCCTAGGCAAGCTCGACGATGAATCAAAACGGCAGATGCGCAACTTCCGTTTATTCCGAGATGAAAATATTGAAGAGCAGTTGTCGTTTTTGAGAGATGAGGCGAAATCGATTCCCCCGTACCACTTTTTCGGTCACATCGCTTCAAATCAGGCTTTTCGCATAAAAAATAATATTCATGTTGATACGGGATGTGTGCAGGGTGGCTCGCTGACGGGTGTGACGCTGAACTATCGTTTGTCGTATCAGTCCGTACAAAGCGACAACGCAGAAACCGAGCAACTGCCTACTTTGTTTAAACGCCAAAAACAAGTGTCGGAAGCTGAACTAACAACGGCAGATGCGAAGCGTTTAGCGTACGTGGCAGAGGAAAAAATTAATTTCATTTCAGGAACAATTGCGCCCGCTGAAAGTGATGCAGAGAAAAATGAACTTGAGTCGTTAGACAAAGCGCTTGATTATTTCCGCTCTAAAGACTGCTGCGAAATTACGTTACAGCCTAAATACATGGGCTCCCGTTGCAATATTTATTTGCACAAAAACAGTAAAAAAAGCTACGCGGTTAGCCGTAACGGCTTTAAAATCCGCGACGAACGTCTAAATGATTTATTCGCTACGCTAAAAACGCGGTTTAATGATATTTTTGAAAAAAACGATTTATCATGGCTCATTTTGGACGGCGAACTCATGCCATGGCACATTCTCGGACAAGGTTTAATTGATGAGAAATACACACCAATTAGTGTCGCGCAACATACCGAATTGGATATTTTGGCTGAAGCAGGATATGATGTAGCCTTTCAGGCGGTGATTCAGAAAATGGAAGCAACCGATTTTGAATACGACCAAGTGAAAATGAGTAAAAAAAATCTCATTGAAAAATATGGAAGTGGTGACTATCAAACGTTTAAAAATGCCTTAGTTTTAAAAAATAATTATGTTGCGACGGAAAGTCTGAAAAAAGCCGCAGAAAAATTTGATGAACAATTAAAATTATACGGCTCACCTGAAGAAATGACATTCAAACCATTTTCTATTTTAAAGATGGTTCAAAATGATGGTACCGAAAAACGTTGGGCAGGAACAACTTCAGAAATGTATGCTGTGCTATCAGACGACTCTTTTGTCACGATTAATCTCCAAAATGAGGATGCCTCACAAATTGCGGCAGACTACTTTAAAACCATTACTTTCGACCAAAAAATGGAAGGTATTGTAATAAAGCCAGAAAAGCAAGTGGAAAATGTAGCTCCCGCAATGAAAGTGCGCAATGAGGACTATTTACACTTAATTTACGGCTACGACTATCATTTTGAAGGAAAATATGCCAAATTAATACGCAACAAAAAAGTTAAACAAAAGCTTCGAACATCGATTTCGGAATATAAGTACGGTGAAGAAATGCTCGATGTGCCGCTAGCAGAAATTTCGGAGCACAATGACGTTTATAAAGCGGCCGCTATTAATATGTTGTTTGAAACGATGAAGGAAGCGGAGATTGATCCGCGGTTGTAGTTTATGAAGCGTAACGAGAAGTTACGCTTTTTTGCTTTTAATTAAGCAATTAAAAGCAAAAGGATTTTGTGTGATTCAAAAATTAATAAAAAATTTGATTTGACCTGCAAAATGGAAGTTTTTTGTTATAATAAATATAAAATGAAAATGTGAGGGCTTAAAAAAATATGAAAAAAAAAATCAATGTTGTTGGGGCAGCAATTATAAAAGAAAATAAAGTATTGTGTGCGAGAAGAAAGATAAATCTTTAGGCGGTTTGTGGGAATTCCCAGGTGGAAAGATAGAGGAAAATGAATTGCCTAGAGATGCGTTAAAGAGAGAGATAATGGAAGAAATGAATGTAGATTTAGAGATAGGTGAAGAAATTTGTTCGAGTACTTATTCATATGACTTTGGTGATGTTAATTTAACAGTATTTTATTCAAAAATAATTAGTGGAGAAATGAAATTAAATGACCATGACAAAATTGTATGGTTAGATAGAGATGAACTGAATTTAATTGATTGGGCACCAGCAGATTTGGAAGCAGTGGCTAGAATTAAAGGATAACATCTATTTGAAGGAGATTCCTAAATGAATATAAATGAAGCTTTAAAAGAATCGATTCAATCCAGCCTAATTGATGGCTAAGATTACATACAAAATAGACTATCGCCTAGATTGGTGATAAATAATCAAAAAGCTGATGAAACAGTTCTAGAAGTTCTTCAGTCTGAATTAAAAGTGTGTAAAAATTTTTCATTTACAATTGCTTTCATTTCTTATGCAGGGTTAGCGGCACTAAAAACAGTACTATATGACTTAGCAATTAAGGGTGTAAAAGGCAGAATCATTACTTCAAATTATCTTGCATTTAATAGTCCAAAGATGTATAGAGAACTTTTGAAAATTAAGAATTTAGAAGTGAGAATTTCTGATTCGGAAGGTTTCCATTCAAAGGGGTATATATTTGATCATGGGAATTACCAATCTATTATGATAGGCAGTTCAAATTTAACAAGGTCAGCATTAATGACAAATTATGAATGGAACTTTAAGATTAGTTCGAATGAAAACGGAAAAGTTGTTGAACAAATAAATGGACAATTTGAAGATGAATGGAAAAGCGCGGTTAATTTAACTCCTGACTTGATTAATCAATATGAGAAAAAGTTTTTAGAAATGAAAAAAATAGAGGCTGAGGTATTAGGTAAAATAAAAGTTGAAAAGTCAGAAGTGACTATTGCACCTAATAGTATGCAAAAAGTTGCACTTGTTGAGTTAGAGACTTTACGAAATCAGGGAGAAAAGAAAGCTTTAGTAATTTCTGCAACAGGAACAGGAAAAACGTATCTAGCTGCTTTTGACGTTCAAAATGTTAAGCCAAAGCGTTTTTTATTCATTGTCCATAGGGAGCAAATATTGTTAAAAGCTTTGGAATGTTTTAAGGATATTATTGGTGGAGATGAGAGAGATTACGGCATATTAACGGGTAATCAACGTGATTATACGGCTAAATATCTTTTTTCTACTGTGCAAACAATATCTAAGGAAGAAGTTAGAACCTACTACGGAAAAGAATACTTTGATTATATTATCATTGATGAGTCACATAGGGCTGCAGCAAACTCATATTTAGATATTGTAAACTATTTTAACCCTAAATTTCTTTTAGGAATGACGGCAACTCCCGAGCGTACTGATGAATTGAATATTTATGATTTATTTGATTTCAATGTAGCCTATGAAATCCGTTTACAAGAAGCATTGGAAGCTGATATGCTAGTTCCATTTTATTATTTTGGGGTAGTTGATTATGAAAAAGATGGTGTAGTAGTGGATGATAATACAAAGCTGAAAAATTTAATTGAATCAGAGAGAGTTGAGCATATAATTGAAAAGATTAATTATTATGGATTTGATGGGGATAAAGTACATGGTTTAATTTTCTGTAGTCTAAAAGAGGAAGCAAGGTCACTGGCAGAAGAATTAACGGCAAGAGGACTAAAGACTAAAGCTTTAACAGGTGAAGATAGCATTAAAACACGAGAAAAAGTAATTTGTGAGTTAGAAGAGGGACAAATAGATTATATTGTAACAGTTGATTTGTTTAGTGAGGGAATAGATATCCCTTGTATTAATCAGATAATAATGTTACGCCATACAAAATCTAGCATTGTTTTTATCCAACAACTTGGTAGAGGGTTAAGAAAGTATCCAGAGAAAGAATTTCTTACAGTAATAGATTTTATTGGAAATTACAAAAATAATTTCTTAATCCCAATAGCTTTGAATGGAGATAAGTCTCTAAATAAAGGAAATCTCAAAGATTATTTGAGCAAAACAGTACTCTCGGGAGTATCTGTTATCAATTTTGAGAGAATTGCAGAAGCTCGAGTTTATGAAGCTATAACGGTAGCAACATTAGATTCAATGAAAGAACTCAAAGAATTATTTTTAGATCTAAAATATAGGTTAAATCGAGTACCTCTACTCAAAGATTTTATTGAGAATGATTCTATAGACCCAATCATAATTGCGAGTAAGAAAAAGAATTATTATGCCTTTTTAAAAACTATGAAAGAGAATTTTTATGTTGAGAGTGAAGGTGAGGAAATCTTAAACTTCTTGACACAAGAGCTCTTAACAGGTAAAAGAACGCATGAATTAATAGTGCTAAAATACTTAATAGAATATAGCTTTATACCTAAGCAAGAAATTAGTTCATTATTGCAGAGTCGAGGGATTGCCTATGATGAGGCTGTTATCTCTAGTGTAATATCTGTGTTAACATTCGAGTTTTTCAAATCAGATAATAAAAATCCATATAGACATATTTCTTTGCTTAAAAATGATAGTGAGAAGTTAGAACTATCGGATACAATGGTAGCGCTAATGAAAGGTGATTCAAGTTTTCGCATTCTAGTAGATGATATTATTGAAACAGGACTTTGCAGAGGGCAACGATACAAAAATGGTGGCAGTTTCTCACTTTATGAACGCTATACAAGAAAAGATTTCTGTAGATTAATGAATTGGAGTAAAGATGAGTCATCAACTATTTACGGATATAGGATAAAGCATAATACCTGTCCAATCTTTGTGACGTATGAAAAAGATGCCATAGATTATAAATATAAAGATACATTAATTGCTCCTGATGTATTAAGTTGGTACTCTAAAACGCAACGAAACTTAAACTCCAAAGATATTATGCAGTTTAGAAATATTGAAAAAGAAAACCTTGAAATGCATTTGTTTATAAAAAAAGATGAATCTGATAAAAGTGAATTCTATTATTTAGGAAAATGTAGTCCAATTAAAGATAGTTTTAAGGAAGAAATTCATGATGATAAGCCCATCGTTAATATGTTGTTGAAATTGGAGAATGAGATAGAGCCGTCACTATATCATTCGTTAACAAGGAATTTATAATTAGAAGTCAGGAGGCTCTCCAAATGCAACTAAAATCCATTCGCACCCACCCCGAAATCCTCCGCCCAGCAATTGAGTATTTCCAATCAAAATGGGCCGATGAGGATACTAGCACGATTTATGAGGATTGTCTAACGCATGCGATGCAGACAGAAAGCCCGCTGCCGCAATGGTTCTTGCTCTATGATGGGGAGCAGATTATCGGCTGCGCCGTTCTTATCACGAATGACTTTATTAGCCGAATGGATTTGTACCCGTGACTATGCGCACTGTATATCGAAGAAACTTATCGGGGTAGAAATTACGCCAAGCTTCTCATCGATCATACGAAAGAAGTGGCGAAACAATTAGGATTTCCTAAAATCTATCTTTGCACGAATTTGATTGGCTACTATGAAAAACAGCAGTTTCGCTATATTGGTGATGGTTATCATCCGTGGGGTGAAAAATCGCGAATTTATGAAAGCGAAAATTTATAAAAATGACTCCCTAAACGTAGGGAGTCATTTTTTTTGGCGTCGTCTAATAATTAGCCCAACGACAATAACAAGAATAGAAAATAAAATGCTGTATGGAACAATTTTCGGACGGTAGCTAAGCGCAATTTGATGTTTTCCTTCCGGGACTGAAATGCTTGTGAAATTGCCCATTACTTGGCTAGTTGTTGTGTTTTTTCCGTCAATTTTAATTTGCCAAGCTTTATCGTACGGAATGGATAAAAAGAGCTCTTTTTTGCCTTTTGGCGCGGTGACAGTGCCACTCAAATGGTCGCCATTTTCTTCCGTTAATTGAAGCGCTCCGGAGTTTACATGATGGGTGAGATTTTGAAAGCGGGCCTCGTCCAGAGTATAAAATGCCATTTTCTCAGTTGAAAATCGTTTTTTCGGTTTAAACATAACCGAGATTTTTTCACCTTTTTTAAAGAAACCAAGATTATAAAGCTGATTAGAGTTAATCGCGATGTTTGTTTGATGCAATTTGCCGTTTACGTAGAGTTCATCAGTTGCGCGAAATTCCGCATTAGGCAGGTACATGAGCACATCGCCGCTTGTACGCGTGACGATTTCTTCTGTTGTTTTCACTAAATAAGGCTCTTTGTTAGGTAAAATACCTTGAAGAACAGACTCCAAATTTGAAAAAACAGCGCCGTCACGTAATTTTATGTTGCCGTCAGCGATGAAAAAGCCAGAACCAACTGCTTCCGCATTTTGAACAGCATGTAAAGCATCGTTTTGATAGGAAATTTGGTAGCGCACATTGAGCAATAAGTTCATTGCAGGATTTGCATCGACATAACTATAGCGCCGTTCATTTTTCGAATAAAGACCTAAATTTTTGAGCGTTTCAAGTGTTTGTTTATTTAATGTTGATGTGTAAGCGGAAGTGCCCGCGTAATGGAACGAAATCGCATCATTATAGCCATTATAAACATCAACATAACCTAATTTAGCGCCTGGAATTTTAGTTTGAACCCTGAAAAGTTCATCGCCTGGATTAAGTTTATTCATAAAGGAAGCTATATTTTTTGAGAAAGTTGAAAAAGTATGTTGCTTACCAAAATCTACATCTTGAAGACCCATTCGATAATTGCTGCCTAATTCAAAGAAAAGGAGAAGTGCGAGAAAAACAAGGAGCCAATTGGCTTTTTTTTGTGCCCATAGTAGTAGCAAAAGAACATAAATGCCAATAAAAACAACTGACGCTAGTAAACTCCACACTTGTTGTGCTTCAAAAAATGGTTCTTGCTTGAAAACGAGATTTTGAAAGCCCAGCCCGATTTCTCCAGCAATAAGAATGCCGATAAATATTCCAGCTGCCCGAAAAAGATAAACCGATTCGAAAGATTTCCTGAAATGAAGAAAACCTTTATAGGCAAATGCGATAATTAGAAAGCTAAATATAAAAGACTGACGGTACGGAAAGCCAGCAGGCGCCTGAAACATATGCCAAATTGTGTTGAAAAGTTCGATGATAAATGTAGCAAAAATCGCGAGAAATAAGTAAGCACCAATTAATTTTTCTCGTTTAGGAATGCTGCGGATTAAAAAATACATGATGAAAAATAAAGTGATCAATATTCCTGAATAAATGGTAGGTAAGTGATCAAGCCGCGAATCAAACCGAATTGTCCCTACTCCGAATTGCGACAAGAAAGAAACAAAGAACTTTGGATAAGGTAAAAGTGTACTAAACGCAAAGTTAGTTTTTTCCGTATTCAGCATCCCTAAAATGGACGGGATTAAAATAAAACTCGTCGCTAAACCAGCAAAAAGCGAACAAAAAACAAATTTTTTCCCTCGTGAAAGCAGTGTGCGAAAGCGCCAGTCCTCCCGTTTTTTATAGCGGATTGCGTACAAATAAAGGCTGTAAATAACCGCAAAAAGGCATACCATGTAACCTAAATAATAATTTGTTACGATGGTAAGAAAAAGTGCTATCACGTACATAGTCCCGCGGTTCAAAAGCCAAATTTTCTCCAGCCCTAAAACAACAAAAGGCAGCAAAACCAGTGCATCCAGCCACATATAATTCACACCATAGGCAATGGTAAAACCGCAAAAACTATACGCTGTAGAGAATAACCATATGGAATAACTGGTCGTTTTGTAGTGTTTAGCTAAATAATAACTCATGGAAAAGCCCATCGCACTAATTTTTAAAATCATCATCCAAGATAGCGCAATCGGCATATTCGCCTCGTTGAACATGAGGCTAATCAGATTGAAAGGGCTTGCCAAATAGTAGCCACTAAGCGATAAAACAGAATCTCCAATACCATTTGAAAAAGAATAAAGACTAAATCCATCTGTAAAAAAATTATGAAATAAGTGCAAAAATTGCATGTACTGTGAACCAATGTCACTCACTAAAAATGCTTGATCTCCAAAGGGCACAATGTGCAGCGAATAAAAAACGATACAACAAATGCCGAATGGAATACAAAAGCTCCCGCTGTAAAAAATTATTTTTTTCATGACACACCTCGTATAAATTTTTAAAATCTGTGAGAAGTTACATTCATCTCATTTTTATAGTTTGCTCAACATATTACATTTTTACCACGTTTTAAAAAATGTAATCTTGTAGTTCTGCATTTTTGTTATAATAAAAATAAAAGGGGCGGATTGAAAATGAGTGATGTGATGAAAGAAATTAATGATTTTCGCGAAGAGCGCGATTGGCGCAAGTTTCATAAGCCTAAGGATTTAGCGCTTTCGGTGTCGATTGAAGCAGCAGAGCTACTTGAAAATTTCCAGTGGAAAACGAGCGAGGAAGCTATTCAAGCAAACATGGGAAATATTCGTGATGAGATTGCAGATGTTTTAATTTATAGCTACATGTTGGCAGCTGATTTAAATTTAAATATTGAGGAACTAATTTTAGCCAAATTGGAGAAGAATAAAGCAAAATATCCTATAGAAAAAAGCAAGGTTTCCCGTCAAAAATATACGGAATTAAACTAAAAAGGAGAAACAGTGATGAAACTAACAAAATGGAGTTACTTTTTGCATGCATTTTTGAAATTGTTAGCGATAATTTACGCGGGTACATTAATCGTAAGCGGAACGATGTTGCTAAACGGGGGAGAAGTTAGTTTTAACGATTTTCCTGATGAAAATAGCCCTTTTAGCTTTACTATGTCTTCTTCAGTTGCGGCAGAAAAAACAAATGTAGCACTTGAAGCTGGTATCGGCTTTTTTGTTGCCGTTATCGCTTTAATATTCCTAGTTGGTGCATTATGGCTAGCAAGTGAAATTTTTAGAAGCTTTTCAAAAGGGAAAACACCGTTTCGTGAGAGAAACGTCAAGCGTATTAAGAAAATCGCAACATTAACGCTCTGTTACGCCATTATCCCACAAGTTTTATATTCCCTTTTACATACGATTTTTATCCCCGGCTATTATTTTTCCTTGTCAATCGGAATCACATTCCTATTAGCGATTGCATTTTTCATTTTGGCAGAAGTTTTCGTGTACAGAAACAATGTGGAAAAAAGTTTGAAAGACAAATTGCTTCAGGAGAAATCAGACTCGCAAAACTAGGCGTATCTGTTAATTTACAGGCGTTCCTTGATGAAAATATAATTTCCAGTGCCCATTTTGATATTTCCAAATGCTGCTACGCAAGCTTGTTTCATTTGTTGTATGATTTAGTAGCGTATAAGTTGTTAGTTGGCTTTTTTGCCCTAATGAATGCGATTCAAACTCTAAAATTTCATATTGATCAGCCGGCAATGAGGCATTTAAATAATCTTTTTTTTGCGTTTTATTTCCAGATTTACCAAACTCCAAGTAATTTTCGTCTAACAGATTTAAGATTTCAGTCATAGTTGAACGATTTTCGGCGTTTAAATGCGTCATTTCAAGTTCATAAAAGTTGCATTCTTGCATAGGCATCATTATTTTCCTTTCTAAAACCCAGATTTTAAGCTCATTATAGCACTTTCTAAATGAATCTTCCTAGACTTTCCTTGCCACTTTAGGTAAAATAGGAATGTCAGTTTATAAAAAAGTAAATTACCGGATGGTGAAATAAAAATGACAGATAAACCTGTTAAAATCAGACTGAAACATGTCACAAAACAATATGATTTACTTAAAAATAAAACAGAAAAGATTACTGCGGCGCTTTTAAATAAAAAAACCGATAGTTTTTGGGCTCTCCGTGATGTAAGTATCGAAATCCGTGACGGCGAAACAGTGGGACTTATCGGAATTAACGGTTCTGGGAAATCAACCATTTCAAGTATTATTTCGGGCGTTATCGTGCCGACTTCTGGTGAAGTAGAAATTAATGGTGAGGCATCTTTAATTGCGATTCAAGTAGGTCTTAAAGGTCCGCTTACTGGAATTGAAAATATTCGTTTGAAACTCCTTATGCACGGCATGACGAATAAAGAAATTGAAGCGCAAATTCCGTCCATTATTGACTTTGCGGACATTGGAGATTTCATCAACCAACCCATTAAAAACTATTCGAGTGGTATGAAATCGCGTCTTGGCTTTGCCATTTCGGTCCATTTAGACCCGGATATTCTCGTTATTGATGAAGCGTTATCCGTCGGGGACCAAACGTTTTATCAAAAATGTGTTGATAAAATCAATGAATTTAAAGCTCGTGGGAAAACGATTATTTTTGTCAGCCATTCTATTACACAAGTGAAAAACTTATGTGATCGTATTGTGTGGATGCATTATGGTCGTATTCGCGAAGATGGCGATAAGGAAACCGTTTCGGAGTCCTATATCAATTTTGTTAATTGGTATAACAGCATTACCAAAGAGGCAAAGAAAAAATATATCGAGGATCGTCGCGAGGAACAAAAAATTGGCCTAGGTCTTTCCGAGGAACGCAAAAAGCCAAATCAAAAAACAATTTCAAAAACAAACGTATTTATTGCGTGTTTTATTGCCGCACTCACGATTTTCTTCGGCTATTTAGTTGCAAGTGGCACATCATTCATCGGCTTGTTCGCCGACGGTACACCACAAACGCAGATTACTAGCCAAGCAGATGCAAACGAAAAAGTACCAATTCAAAACGCTTGAGCAAATTCCAAATAAACAAAAAGGATATAACCTAGCTACCGAGCAGGTTACATCCTTTTTTTAGAATACGGTTTTTGAAGTCTGTTAATTATTGATTTCATCAGTATGATAACACATTTATTTTGAAAAATAGGTGTTCGGAAGCTGCTTAAATCAAATATAAACTTTCAGAAAAGTTGAAGCAATCCATTGAAATCTAAAAATCAATAGTAAAGTGAGTTCCTTTTCTTAGAGTTGAAGTTCTCTATTTGGGTACGATTGTTTATTATCTGTATGTTATATAATAGTATTAGTAGGACATGATGTTTATTTGATTAAAAAATATTTGTAGCTTAGTGTTATAAAGTAGACACAAAACATGTATTATTTATTGTTAAAAAGTGTTAAATTTGGATGGAATTTTAATAAAGGTAAAACTATTAAAGCTTTAGGGAGGAAAATAAAGTAATGGATATACAGAATAAGTTTCTTTCACTGTTTGTAAAAATTGATAAGTTAAATATAGATTATAAAAATAATTTGATTCCTGAAAATGAGATTCGAGATATAAAAAATTACTGGGAAGATTTTGATGAGGATATAAAAATAGCTTTAAAACATATTGATAGTATTTCAGATGATGGAAAGAAAAGTTTGGATGGCAATTTAACGGAGCTGTTATTGCTTAGGGCAAATTTAATTGATTTAACGCGCTATTTTGAAGATGCAAGGATGTTAATTGAAAATGTGTGTATAAAAATAGACGAAGAAGAAAACAAAACTCATTTGGAATGACGTCATTCTACCAGTTGAAAGTGCATTGAAAAATTTGCCAAATGATGTGGAAGTGTTTAACACGTCTTGGTAATGTAAGATTGTATGGAACATAAAGGTTTTGTTTCATAAAAATAAACAAGCATAAATCCAGTAAAAGCCATTTTTTAAGATGGTGTTATTACAAGATTTATGCTTGTTTTTCTTAATGCCCCAACTTCGCTAAATCAAGTCGCATTTTACTTCGCTTTCAACTCTTCCTCTAGGCGTAAGCGTTGGACTTTCATTGTGGCTGTGCGAGGAATGTCGTCGTAAGCCATGATGATTGGTTCGTTTATGTGCGGGAGGTCGGTTAGTTCGTTAAACCAGGCGTCCCAGTTCATTTCGTGGTCGGCGCATACTGAAATAATCGGCTGCGGACTGCCGTCTTTGCCGCGAATGATGACAACTTCATCGAGAAAATCGAGGGAATCTAGCAGTTTGTCCTCAATTGCGAGGGTGCTTTCGATATTTTCAACGAGGTCGACTTGGCGGTCAAGGAGGTATAGGGCGCCGGTTTCATTTTTTACGCCGTAATCGCCGCTGTCCCACCATAAGCCGTACGTATTTTCAGTGAAGCGCGCGTCTTCTTTAAAATAGGTAAGGGCTCTTCCTTTTGAAAGCATGTGGATATTACCGGGCGTGCCGTTTGGAACGGGCTCGCCTTTATCATTTACGATTCGAACTTCAGTTAAACCCTTCATTCCGTAACCCATGTTACGGGCGTCGAGGTTTTGCAGGCTTTTTTTCGTATGGAAACGCAAAATCATTGGCCCACACTCGCTTTGACCGTAAACTTGCATGAAAACTGGCCGTTTTTCAGAAGATGTGTTTAAGAAAGTGGCCATGGTTTCTTTGTTGATGGCGTCAAAGGTGGAGTGATAGTATTTGACGGACTTGAAAATTTCCGGTTTTTCGCGAGCGAGTGAAACCCACTGCACGAAATTATTCGGGTGCGTTTCGACGATTTTCGGCTGGAATTTGTTGAAAAGTCGTTCGATGCTCGTTTTTGTTGGATTTGCAATTGGAAGTAGCGGGAAGCCTTGTGACATCAAGGATGAAATGCCGATGTTAAAGCGCGAATGAACGGGCGAAATATGAAAAGCGGCTAATTCTTTTTCGCGAATAAGGCTTAAAATATTGCGCTGCCATTTGGTGCGCCAACCCATGGAGTTTGCGCTGTGGGCAATTAATTTCGGGATGCCAGTTGTGCCGGACGTGTGCGTCATGTAGGAAATCATATCTTTTGGGAGTTCTTCTTGCTCAGCGATTTTTTCTACAGCGAAGCTTGCTAGTTCCTCGGCGCAAATGAGTTGTCCTGTGCTCAAATTGGAGATTGCACGGGCTTTGTCAGCCGTTGCTGCATCGAAAAGTAAGAAGGGCAAATCTAAGCGTTCTGCTAAAATTTCCATTGTAGTAGTGGGAAGGTGTGGCGAAATCATTGCGGGGACTGCCCCGAGGTAACTTGCGGCCACGGCGAACAAGTAGGTATCAAATTTTGCGGATTTGTAAATGATGATTTTGTCTGCTTTCTTGACGCCCGCCTTTTTTAACTGTGTGGCTTTCTGCACAATCGCATCTAAACAGCCAGCATACGTCGTTTCTAGACCAAGTTCGGCAAATCCGGCGAGCGTTTCATCAAAGAAAATGGGCACATCAGGGAAGCGCTCAGCGGATTCTTTAAAATTGGTAAATAAATTTAGTGGAACATAGGGATTATTCATACAAGTAACTCCTTTAGTTAAGATGAGTTTATTATACCACCAAATACTTAATCTTTTTGGTTTAAACTTCGCATGAATTCACCGTGTGTTTTCCAACTTAAAATAACACTACTGTCGATTTTGTTTAAAACATCATACAAGTAGCTGAAAATTTTCAATTCGTTACGCACATTCGGGTTGATGCAAGATAAAAGGACGTTTTGTACGGTTTCGCCTTCAATTTGGACAGCATGTTTTAAATGGACGAAGATACCAAGAAACGGTGTGCCGCGATTTGTTGTGCAGTGCGGGACGGCCAAATGGTTAATCACCAAATTGTTTTCTTTTGATTCCCGACTCACAATTTTTTCGCGTTCGCCAGCCGATAAAACCCCTTTTTGCACAAGAAAAGCCGTTAAGTCTTGAATGACCGTTTGCCAACATGCGTTTTTTTCGTTGTGGAACTCGGTTTCGGTCGTCTTCGGGAAATAATCTTCCAAATGCCGCTCAATATCAATTTTTTCGAGCAAGTCGCGAATGGCTCGTAAATCGGTTTCCGTCATGATTTGCCGGATTGTATAACTTTCGGTTGCTAGTTGCGGCGCGGCGCCGTCTTGATTGTTTAAAACCAGTTTAATCGCGCGATTTTGAACCAAACTTTGCAGTTCGGCGAGATTCATCGCCAGTTTAACGTTCACTTCTGGAATCGCGCGCTCAATCGCCTGCTTATTAATGTTTGCAATCGCATATTGACTAGAAAAAAGCACGAGTTCAATCGGCGCGGTCTTAACACGGTCCATCGCGCAAGAAAAATATAGCCCAATCAAATCAATCTCATAAATTTGGACAGAGAAAGTTTGCCTCACAAGACTAATAAAATGAATGCTAAGGTCAAAAGCAAGCGGATAAAGCGCCTTAATATTCGCGATATTATGAAGCTTCCGGTCCGCAAGAATAATCGGATAGGCAACGCTTCGCTTCAGATGACTCGCAAGACTCGTCGCCAGTTCGATATCGTAAAAAGGCGCCCCGTGCTCCTCGCAAGTAAGTTGCAATAAATCTAAAATCTTTTCGGTTGAAAGCGATGCAATCAGTTTATTTTGCTCAGAAAGAAAAGTTTGCACCATACTACCGATATTATGGGCACAAGAAATACCAGATTGTTCTAAAATGCCGTTTATTTTTGTGTCAGGAAGATCGGTTTCATAACGCAGCGCATAAATGGCCAAACAAATACTTGCAATTTGGGCAGAGTGGGCGTGTTCATAATGAAACGCGTGGCGCTCACTGCGTATATTTTCTGTCAATCGCTCAAAAATAGTAGGCGCCAAACCAAGTTTTGTTAAAAAGAAAGCTGGTTTCTGCAAAATCAAATTGGCGAGCAGTGTAATTTTGCGGGACTTAGGCTCATCTAAAAAGTGACCATAATTTTTTTTCGACAGGATCGAAAGCCGTTTCGCGTAGCTTTGTTTCAACGACGCCATTTTATCAGTTAGCATCGGTTTTGATAAAAATAAGGTTTCAGATAAGTCATCGAGCGTGACAAAATCGCGTGTTGCTAGCTCAAACAAAAGGAGTTCCGCATCGCTTGCCGTGCGCTTGAAAAGCTGATTAAAGCTATCTTCGTTTGAAATGATAAGCGCGTAGCCGTTTTCAACCGAAGTAATTTTCGCCACTAAAATGAGTTCGTCATTCAACGCATGAATGTCGCGTAAAATCGTTCTTTTTGATGCCGATAATTGCTTGGCAAGCTCTGGACCAGTTTGATTTTGATGTAATAGTAGTTGGATCAGGTTCATTTGCCGCTCGTTCAAAGTTGTTCACCTCCTAATTTAAAGCTTTTTTCATGCGCGAAAGTCCATCTAGAAGTTTGCTTTCCGGGCAGGCGACATTTAGGCGGAGGAAGCCACTGGCTCCGTAAGTCGCGCCTGACATGACGGCCACTTTTCCTTTTGTGACAAGCGCTTCTTGAATGGCGGCATCCGTCAAATTGAGGGACCTCGCGTCTAGCCAAGCAAGATACGTGGCTTCGGGTTTCAAAAATGCGATGCCTGGTAACTCGGCCGAAAAGAAATCGCGCACGAGGTTCATGTTTTTATCCAAATAAATGAGCAGTTCATCGACGTAGTCGGCCCCCTCATTATACCCCGCGATTAGCGCGTGCATGCCGAGAATGCTGACCGAAGAAAGCGCATCACGCCCCTTTAAAATGCGCAAAAAATTTTCCCGCAAATTTTCATCTGGAACGAGCAAATAGGAGCCAATCAGCCCCGGCGTATTCATCGTTTTACTTGCGGACGAACAAATCGCAACCCGC
This sequence comes from Listeria sp. ILCC792, assembly GCF_900186135.1. Lineage (NCBI taxonomy): Bacteria > Bacillati > Bacillota > Bacilli > Caryophanales > Listeriaceae > Listeria > Listeria sp. ILCC792. Next base: position 26,444 of record NZ_FYBO01000012.1, on the reverse strand, counting down.
TCCGTGCCAAGGCTTAGAACCGGCGTATAGGCAGAGCCTGGATACACGATGTCCATATGAATATCGTCCGAAATCAGAAAAACATCGTATGCCTTACAAAGTGCCATAATTTTTAAAAGCTCTTCTTTTGAGAAAACGCGCCCAGTTGGGTTGTGCGGATTTGTTAATAATAACACTTTAGCCGTTTGAAGTCCCTGTTCAAGTGAGTGAAAGTCAATTGTATAACGTCCGTTTTCAAGATGCAATGGATTCAAGACAAGTTCACGATTTTGCTCCTTAATGATGTTGAAAAAAGCATCATAAAGCGGAGAGAAAACGACGATTTTATCATGCGGACGACTGTTCAGTTCAATTAAAACGGAAATGGCGTAACACACAGTCGGACTATAAAGCACCCAATCCTCTTCAAAATTGGCATTAAAACGCGTTTTATACCAACCAGTGATACTCGATTTAAAGGCGTGATGGTTCCATCTCGAATAGCCAAAAATACCGTGCGAAACGCGTTCGCTAACGGCTCGAATAACAGGTTCCGGCGCTTTGAAATCCGTATCTGAAATGGAAAACGGCAATAAGCCTTCCTCCCCAAAGCGGTCCTGAATATAGTCCCACTGCGTACAAAACGTATTTCTCCGGTCAATAACTTGGTCGAAATGATAGGTCATTTTAAAATCCCTTTCTACTATGCAAGGAAGCTTAATTTTTAAGCTTCCTTGTTTTTGTATTAAAACTGACTAATTTCCGTATGGACTGACGTGCTATATGTGTTTACAAAGGAAGAAACGAGTTGCTTGGTCGCATTGTAATCGCAGCAGGAAATCATACTTGAATTTGCGTGTAAATAACGAGTTGGCAATGTGAAGGCAATGACCGGGCGCCCGGAAGCCATCACGTTGTAGCGCCCGCCATCAGTTGCGCCCGTTTTCAGTGTGCAAAATTGCAAAGGAATATCCAGTTTTCCTGCTAACATTTTAAAAGCCTTTGTCAGTTTTTTGTGTGCCAAGTAGCGTTTATCGAAAAGCGGAATGCCAGCACCGCCGCCTAGTTTTAGCGGGAAATGAATCGGGTTGATGTTCGGCGTGTCACCTGCGACGAGCGTGTCTAAAATAATGGCGATGTCAGGCTCGATTTTTTGAACCGAAGTTTGTGCCCCGCGCAGGCCGACTTCTTCTTGCACCGTCGCCACGCCGTAAAGCGTCGCATTCGCATTATCAAATGCCTTGAAAATTTCCACCATGAGCGCGCAGCCCGCCCGATTATCGAGCGCTTTTCCGAGAATTTTATCGTCTGAAAGAGCAGCAAAATTCGCTTCTGGTGTCACAAAATCCCCGATGTTAACCCCTCTTTTTAGAACGGCTTCATAAGAATCTGCGCCAATATCAATAAACATTTCAGAAATAGCAGCAGGTTTTTGTTTCTCGCTTTCAGATAATGCATGCGGGGCAACCGACCCGATAATCCCTAAAACCTTTGCCCCGTCTTCCGTACGAATTTCAACGCGGTGATTGAGTAAGCTTTGACTCCAAAACGAACCAACCGTGTCAAAATAAATGAAACCATCTGCTGTAATATGTTTCACGATAAAGCCAACTTCATCCATGTGCGCAACGACCGCAATTTTAGGGCCGCTAGAACCTTTTCGCGCAATAAAGCTGCCTAAACCATCGTAACTAATTTCATCGGCCACACTTCCTAGTTCTTCCTTTAAAATTTGTCGCACTTCTTCTTCGTCGCCGCTTACGCTAGATGCCTTCACCAGTCGTTTCAGTAAGTCTTTCTTCATTTTTTAATTTCGCCTCTTTCCGTTTTAACCAAATCGATTTTAACGTAATAATCAAGAAAATATTTAGCGCGAGCCCAATGAATAGCGCCAGATAGAACCAATACCAAGGAGACATCAGTCCAATTAGCGGGTCGAAAATTCCAATTCCTGGTGCTAAACGTTCAACACCAAACATAATCGTTAGAACGCCAGCAATTCCGCCACTAATTGTGTTCGCCGTAATCATCGGCAGCGGCGCGGCAAGCGCATAAGGAATTGCTGGTTCTGTTGCAACGGTAGCCCCAACAATTATCGAGCTGATGGCAGCGCCTTTTTCTTGTTTTGTAAACAGGCGCGGGGCAATAAATGTAGCGATACCAGCGGCCATTGGTGGCATAAGTGCCACAACACCAACAATTGCGTACCAATCGTAAATCCCTTTATCCAGAAGAGCGAAGCAGAAGAACCAGGCTGTTTTATTAATCGGACCGCCCATATCAAAGGCAAGCATAGCGCCAACAAGGAAGGCCGCGGCAAATTTCATCGATGACGGAATCGTGTTCAAGAAATGAAGCATGCCGTCCATCATACCACCCATCAAAGGCCCAAGAACGTAGTAGGTTAAAATTCCAAAAACAAATAACGTGACAAAAGGGATAATCATCGAACCTAGGAGCGGCTGAAGTGCCTTGCCTAGTTTCACTTTACGGAAGTATTTCACAAAATAACCAACGCCAAGTCCGAGGACAACGGCACCAAGGAAACCAGCGCCTGATTGTGTGCCGAGCATCGTGTTATCATTCGCCAAATAAGTTACCAAGAAAGCAGGCGCAAATGCCGGCTTATCGCCAATTGAACTCGCAATATAAGCGCCCATAATTGGAATCATAAATTTAAAGCCAAGATAACCAATGGACTCAACAATCCAAGTGAATGACGGATCGCCGTTTGTCATATCAGTATACGGCATGCCAAATTGCACGAGCATATTAGCAATTGCAACAAGTAAACCACCGCCAATAACAAACGGAAGTGCTGCTGAAACACCAGCCATCAGATGACCCATAACAGAACCAGATGGCGTTTCCTGTTTGCCCATCTTAACCGCTTGATCGCTGCCAAATGTCGTTGCTTTGGCGCCCAAATCATCAAAAAGCGTTTCAATTTGTTTAAGCGCTTCAGAAACCTTAATTTCAACTACTTTTTTCCCAGCAAAACGGAAATAGTCTTCTTCGCTAATCGTGCGTCCTAACGCCAAAATGACGTAATCCGCCGCTTTAATTTCCGCCGGCGTCAAGTGGTTTTCGACCCCGCTCGCACCTTGCGTTTCCACTTTAATCGTATGCCCAAGCGACACCGCTTTTCGCTCCAGCGCCTCAGCGACCATATACGTGTGGGCGATGCCAGCAGGACAATTCGTGATAGCTACAATTTTCAACCTAAACCTCTCCTTTTTTAAGAAATTACTGAACGAATGAGACTTAAAATTTGATGCTCTTCACCCGTTTTTAATGCGCTTACAAAATCAGGGTCAACCAATTTGCGGCTAAGCTTTGAAAGCAGTTTTAAATGTTCCTCGCCGCCATTTGCAGGTACCATCAAGCAAATAAAACAAAATACTGGCGCACCGTCCAGTGCCTGCCATTCAATTTGTTCTGTGCTTCTAAAAAATAAGATACCAACTTCATTCACGGCGTCTGACTTGGCGTGGGGAATCGCAACGCCACCGCCAAATCCAGTGGTCGACTCTTGTTCACGCTTACATAAATCTTCAAAAAACAATTTCGTATCGCTTACTTTGCCCGTTTGATGCGCGACCTCGGCAATTTTTCCTAAAATTTCGTTTTTCGTTTTTCCTTCCAACTGTAAATCAATTCCATTTTCCGCCATAATGGGCATCACAATCACTCCAATTTCTATCGTTTGGGATCCTAGTTTTATTATAAGAGGAATGGTATTTTGAAAACAGCAAATTTTTGTCACTAGGAGGGTGACATTTTGTGATATAATGGCTTGCGAAGTAGTAGAAAGAAGGACGAAATATGAAAAAAAGCATGATGTTACGCGTGATTGAACTGGCAACGAAAGTCGCTAATGTGAAGAAAATTTGGAATTTGGAAGGCGAGCAGTTAAAAAAAGCGATTGCGAAAAAGCAAAAACAGCCGGCCGTACCGACAAAACTTGCTAAACGTTTTAATGTGTCCAAACATGAAATTGGCGCACATTCCTATTTTGAAATCACGCCAGAAACTAAAACGGAACAAACCATTATCTATTTAGCTGGCGGCGGCTTCATTTTGCCGATAACGTCCATGCATTACGAATTCATCGAACAAATTGCACTTGAAACAGGTGCTAGGTTAGTGGTACCAAATTATCCGCTCGCGCCTGATTACCATGTTGACGATGTGATGCGCTTTTTGAAGGAAGTCTATTTGAAATATCCGGGAGATGTGTCGCTCGTAGGAGATTCGGCAGGCGGAGCCATCGCGCTGTCATTTGTCCAGTTTTTGAAGCTAGAAAACCTAGCTTTACCCAAAAAAGTGGTTGGAATCTCCCCGTTCATGAATTTTTGCCTGGATAATCCGGCCATTTTTGAGGTGGAGCAGCGCGATAATGTGGTCGGGACGACGGCGCTAAAAGAGATTCGCACGTGGTACGCGAACGGCCGAGACTACACGGACAGCCTAGTGAGCCCGTTCTTTGGCGATTTTTCAGGCATCCCTGAAATTTTAATTCTCTCAAGCACGCGCGACATCACAAACCCTGACACCCATCTTTTTTTTGAAAAGGGACTTCCAAATGTGACATATTACGAGGCAGGCGAGCTTCCCCACATTTATCCGCTTTTCGAAATCCCAGAGTCCGAGGAAGCTAGGCGGTTGATTTTTGAGATGTTAAAAATGGTATAATAAAGAGGATAAATTTTGTGAGGAGGAGAGAGAAATGATTGGACCAAACCCAAATGAGCTTTATCCAAATCCTGACATTCGCTCGGTTGCGTTTATTAAAAACTGTGTGACGAATCCGTCTATTATTGTGGGGGATTATACATATTATGACGATCCAGACGGGCCAGAAAATTTTGAGGCGCATGTGGAACATTTATATGATTTTCTCGGGGATAAATTGATAATCGGGAAATTCTGTGCGATTGCAAAAGGTATTACGTTTATTATGAACGGGGCGAATCATCGGATGGCTTCTGCCACAACATATCCGTTCAACATTATGGGCGGCGGCTTTGAGAAGGTGACGCCAAAATTAACGGATTTGCCATATAAAGGTGATACTGTTGTTGGAAATGATGTCTGGATTGGGCAAAATGTGACGGTAATGCCAGGCGTTCAAATTGGCGACGGAGCCATCATCGCAGCGAATTCGGTGGTCACTAAAAACGTGGGGGCGTATGAAATCTACGGCGGGAATCCCGCACGGAAAATAAAAGACCGCTTTTCTAAAGAGATAACACTTTGTTTAAAAGAACTCGCCTGGTGGGACTTCCCGAACGACAAGTTGGCGCGAAACTTAGAGATATTGTGCGATACGGACTTGACGCTTGAGAAACTCAAAGGGATAAAGTGAGGTGTGGGCTTCTACTCCTTATCAAGACATAAAGAAGAGGTAGTAGAGCTATTTGAATAAAAAAATATACTAAGATTAGTAGACAGAACCACGTGCACAGGTTCCCCTACTAGTCTTAGTATTTATTTTGTTAATCAATTTCTTCATCAAGCGTATATTCAGCAGGGGTAGTATCTATATGGGCTAGATTGGAAAATAGTTTATCGCCTAATTCTATATACTTAAAATCCATTAAATAGCCTTCTTTAGTACTCACTTTAACTGCCTGATAGTTTCTTTTAGATGTTTCAAACTCTATATTTTTATCAATGTCTCCGTTATAAATAACAATATGATATGTATCATCTTTTGCTTGTTTATCAATAATGTTCCAAAAACCAGTAGACGACATCCCGTTACTTAAAATAGAAGTATTCATAGAAAAATAAATTCCTAGTATTGCAATCCCCATTATTATTAACCCGCTAAATAGACGATGCCCCTTAGCGAGATTAATAAAAATATTCAAGCCTAAAAATAGCAGGACAACATCTGACAGTATTATTACAGCTAGGAACCAGCCATAAAAATCGTTCTCAAAGTACAAGAATGTATACAAGGAGGCGATTGAAATACTACAAATAAATAGTAAAATGACAGCAAAATAAGTTATCTTTTTCTTCATAAATTAGAATCTCCAATAAAATTAATTTGTTATATTTTTAGATTGTTCACTACTTTTATCATAGTTGCTAAAGCTTTATAAGGAATGGTTTTTATGTTATATATCTTCTTCACTAGAAATGTCAGTTGATTGCGTAGTTATATGGTCTAAGTTTGAAAAAATGTTCCCGTTGATTTTTATATATTTAAAAGCTAACAAATAGCCTTTTCTATCACTCACATCAACAGAGTTATACTCTTTTTCATCTACTCGAAATTTTAAATATGTGTCTAAATCTAAGTAGTAAAGTTCTAAATAATATTGATCATTTACTTTTTCTTTACCTGCAATATTATAAAAACCTGTAACGATGCTCCCATCCCAATTAGAGATTTTTAGGGCAAAACCTATACTAAATACCACTACTAGACATGCGATTAGAGCGCTAAAGAAATGACGGGTTTTTAGTAGCTTAATTATGAGTAATGCTCCTAAAAATAGTAATACAATGTTGCTAATAATAATACTAATCAAAAACAGAGTTGAAAAATCTTTTTCGAAATATAAATATATAAAAGCTGAGGAGGATGCTAGGGCTACTGTTAATAAAAGAGCAAGCAAGAAGTAAATTATGTTTTTCATAGAATTTATTTTCCTAAATTTAGTTAGTGATATTTTGGATTTTCTCAGCACTTTGACCATTGCGAGTTCCGCAGAAATTCTAAGAAGTAATAGTAATAATAAAATAATAGATGTAAAAAAATTAATGACTGATGCTGAGAAAATAATAAATTAATTTTTGTCTCGGAAATAAAAATAGAAAAACATAAAACCTTAATATCCCATGAAAAATGGAGTATTATGGCTCTATGCTTGTTTATTGATACCTTAACTTTTACAAATCCACATTATGATAAACTTTTTGTACGTCTTCTAAATCTTCAAGCGCATCAATTAGTTTTTCAAATTTCTCTAAATCATCGCCTTCTAGGGTGACTTCACTTTGGGGAAGCATTTCAATTTCGGCAACAGTAAATTCTTCGATGCCAGAAGCTTTAAGTGCTTCTTGGACGTTGTGGAATTCAGTTGGTTCAGCGTAAATAATGGCTTGACCATCTTCATCAATAATATCGCGCACGTCGACGTCTTGTTCCATTAAAAGTTCAAGTAGTTCTTCGGCATCTTTATTTGCTACGCCGAAAACGGCTGTGTTATCGAACATGTAGGCAACTGCACCGCTCACACCCATGTTTCCGCCGTTCTTGTTGTATGCGGCGCGAACATCAGACGCGGTACGGTTGACGTTATTAGTGAGTGCATCCACGATGACCATGGATCCGTTTGGTCCAAAACCTTCGTATCTAAGTTCGGAGTAAGTTTCATCGCCTGTCCCTTTTGCCTTCTCGATAGCGCGGTCAATAATATGTTTTGGTACGTTGTAAGTTTTCGCGCGTTCAATAACGAAACGCAGCTTTTGGTTGGCATGCGGATCTGGTTCGCCTTGTTTTGCAGCGACATATATTTCAATCCCAAATTTTGCATAAATTCGACTGTTATTTGTATCTTTTGAAGCTTTTTTTTCCTTAATATTTGCCCATTTACGGCCCATAAGAACACTCTCTTTCCATATTTACGTTAAAAACACTAATTTTATTATATCGGGTTAACAGCGATTTGTTAAGCAGAAAATGAAAAAGCGCTGTGAAATTGTGAGTATTTGAGCTATAATAGAAGAAATGAATGGAGGAATGTGTTTAAAATGTCAAATTTGCCAAATTGCCCAGAATGTAAATCAGAGTACACTTACGAGGACCGTGGACTTTTTATTTGTCCAGAATGTGGTCATGAGTGGAGCGCGGAGGCGACAGCTACGGCTGACACAGAGCTCGTTGTGCGCGATGCAAACGGGAACCTGCTAACAGATGGTGACACGGTTTCAGTCATTAAAGATTTAAAAGTAAAAGGAAGCTCTTCTGCTTTGAAAATCGGGACGAAAGTTAAAAACATTCGATTAGTCGAAGGCGACCACAACATTGACTGTAAAATTGATGGCTTTGGTGCCATGAAATTAAAATCAGAATTCGTGAAGAAAATATAAGAAAAGCTGGAATTCGTCTGAATTCCAGCTTTTTTATTCTCCGTCGCGTTTCAGTAAGATAACATCATCATTTCGCTCCAGAAGTTTATCTACATGATTTTCACCCCAAAGGCATAATTGGTTTAAAATAGTCGACAAAGAATGACCATAGTCACTCAAGTAATATTCTACTTTTGGTGGAATTTGTTCATAAACTTTCCGAATGATGACCCCAGAATCTTCTAGTTCACGTAATTGTTGCGTGAGCATTTTTTGCGTGATGTTTGGAATGAGCCGCCTAAGTTCGCCAGTGCGTTTTTTGCCTTCGCGTAAATGACATAGAATCACAGTTTTCCACTTGCCACCAATAACTTCGAGCGTGGCTTCAACACCGATATTATACACTTTCGTCATCATTTCCCCTCCTATAGGAACAAAAAGGTGCGTATATAACTTAAAAGTACCTTCTTGTTATTTTATGCGGCATATAAGATACTGTATAACATGTTAAACAATTGGTCAAGACGAGAGGGGAAAACAATGGAACAAATTCAAACAAAATCAAATTCAGCGTTTACTTTACTAGCACTAGCAATTAGCGCTTTTGGAATTGGGTCGACAGAATTCATTAGCGTGGGCTTGCTCCCACTTATTTCGAGTGATATGAATGTGGGGATTAGCACGGCGGGCTTAACGGTATCTATTTATGCGTTAGGTGTAATGATTGGGGCGCCCGTTTTTACAACATTAACGGCTAGCATGAACCGAAAGACATTGCTATTACTTGTCATGATGACGTTCATTGTCGGCAATTTAATTGCGATGACGGCACCTACGTTCACTATTTTACTCATTGGTCGTGTTGTTTCAGCTTTTGCACACGGTGTCTTTATGTCCATCGCGGCAGTTATCGCGGCAAGCGTAGTGAGTCCAGATAAGCGAGCTAGCGCCATTTCAATTATGTTTACTGGCTTGACAGTCGCGACTGTGACGGGCGTGCCACTTGGAACTTTTATCGGACAAATTAGCAATTGGCGGATGTCATTTTTCTTTATCGTGATAATTGGTATCATCGCACTCATTAGCAATTATTTTTTAGTACCAAATGAGCTAGAAAAGGGCGGGAAAATAAGTTTTCAAAGTATCGGACAAGTGCTTCGAAACACACGCATCCTACTCATTTTACTGATCACAGCTTTTGGATACGGCGGAACTTTTGTCGTCTACACCTACATGTCACCGCTACTCGAACAAAGCATGGGCTATTCAGCGCAAGCGGTCGTCATCATCTTAATTATTTATGGACTTATGGTCGCGTTTGGCAACACACTAGGCGGACATTTGGCCAACCAAAATACATTACGAGCACTGTTTTTCATGTTTCTACTTCAAGCCATCACTTTACTACTTCTTTTTTTTACAGGGAAAAACGCTCTGTTTGGTTTAATTACGGTCTTTTTAATGGGGATTTTCGCATTCATGAATGTCCCTGGACTACAGTTTTACGTGGTTAAATTAGCCGAAAACTATACGCCAAATGCGGTAAGCATGGCATCCGCCCTTAATATTTCCGCCTTCAATATTGGAATTGCAGCTGGAGCATTTATTGGCGGGTTTGTGACGGATTATTTCGGGATAAACTTAACGTCCATTTTTGGTGCAGCTATGGTAGGAATAGCCGTCTTTTTAACGATGTTCCTTGCACGTTTGGAGAGGTAGCTTAGCCCAGCCACGAAAGATAAAATTTCCGGTGAATAATTGCTTTTTGAGCAACTGAAAATTTGGGTGCAAAATGAAAAAAACCATATGGAATAGTTTTACCTCTCTCGAGAGTAACATTTAGAAGTTGCTTGTTTTTGTCATATGCATCCCATAATTCCATCGTGAACGCTCCTTATTTCATACTAACAGCAATAAAAAGGTCGGCATCTTGTTTCATGAAAACTTTTTCGCCGTGGTGGAAAATAGTGATTTCGCTAGATGAAAAACCAGCTTCTTGTAATAAAACTTGAAGTTCATCGCTTCTAAAACCATTATGAACTTTCGGGTGGTAAACTGCTTCATTTTTATCAAAGTCAACAATAATTAATTTTCCACCATCATTTAAAGTTTCATAAAAGCGTTTTAAAATCAGCTTTGTATCAGGAATATGTAGCAAAACTAATGAAACCAAGATAACATCAACTTTTTCTGGAAAAGCATTATCTGTTAAGTCAAAAACCTCAGCTTGCGCATTTGAAATTCCTTTTTGCGTAATTTTTGATTGAATAATTTGTACCATCTTTTCAGCAGAATCGACGAGTACCATTTTTTTTGCTAAATCTGAAAGCGCCAAGCCAACAAGCCCCGTTCCACTCCCGTAATCAAGTATAGTGTGACTTTTTGAATCCTTAAGTTCCGCACGAATCCGTGTAGCAATAATAGTAGCAAGCGCCTCACGATCAGGTGAATCATATTTTTCCGCCATAAGTTCAAAAACATTATCATCCATAAAAAAACCTCCTAAAAAATAAAATCATGGTTTATTTTTCCCCGTTTTAGGGCAAACCATGAAAGAATTCTGTATCTCTAGTTTAATTATAACAGATAAAAAATGCGAATTATAGACTGTTTATTAAGAATTTTGCTTGCTATAATAAGTCTACTTCGAAAACGAGGAGGAAATCAAATGCGCCCATTTGTTTATAATCTTAAAGAGGTTAGTCAAAAAGATATAGCTCTTGTTGGAGGAAAAGCAGCGAATCTAGGTGAGCTTTGTCGTATACAAGGTGTACGCGTCCCAGAAGGATTTTGCATCTCAACAGAAGCTTTCAAAAAAATGATGACAACTTCAAGCGAAATAGAACAAACACTAAACCAATTGGCTAGCCTTGAAATCGGGCAACAAAATGCCATTCGCGAAACTGGCCAAGAGCTCCGAAACCTCATGTTAAATCAAGCCATCCCAAATGAAGTGGCAAATGAAATTATAGCGCAACTTCATTCCTATGAGGGAGACACGGCCTTCGCCGTGCGTTCAAGCGCCACAGCAGAAGACTTGCCAGGCACTTCATTTGCAGGCCAACAAGATACATTTTTAAATATCACCGGAGAAGCGGCCATTTTAGAACATGTTCGTAAGTGCTGGGCTTCACTGTATAATGAAAGAGCGATTAGCTACCGCATGCAGAACGGGTTTTCGCAACACGTGGAACTCGCTGTCGTCATTCAAAAACTTGTGCCAGCAGAGGCCGCGGGAGTACTTTTCACAGCAGATCCACTTTCCGGTAATCGCTCGGTCGCGACAATCGATGCAAGTTACGGTTTGGGAGAAGGACTTGTTTCTGGGCAAGTTCAGGCGGACGTTTACCGCATCAAGCAGGGCAAAGTTACCTCTCAGCTGGTCGCGCAAAAAGAGGTAGCTTTTTTTACTCAGGAGGAAAAAGGAGTTCGAAAAGTAGCGCTTAGTAAGCGCGAGCAGGATAGACCAGTATTAACGGAAACACAAATTGCTGAGCTCACAGAACTCGGTAAGCAAATTGAACAGCATTTCGACTATCCAGTAGACATAGAATGGTGCCGATTTGATGACCAATTTTTCATCGTACAAAGTCGCCGAATTACAACGCTGTTTCCGCTTCCGAAAAATCCAGATGAGACGAAGCGAATTTATTTGTCAGTTGGGCACCAGCAAATGATGACCGATTCCCTTTTGCCACTTGGCATGTCCGTCTATGTGGAAACGTCATTTGGCGAGCGCTTCCAAGCAGGTGGCCGTTTATTTGTTGACGTGTTGCCAAGACTCCTTGCTCCAGAAAGCAGGTATGCGATTTTAGAATCATTCAGTTCCGAACCGCTAACAAAAGATGCACTCCAAACCATTTTGAAACGTGATAATTTTGTTGAAATAAACGATGAATTCGATGAAACTAAAATAGATGAAAATAAGCAGAAAAAACTTGCTGCAGTCCCAAAAACGAGCGAATTAGATCCAGAAACCGTAGTGAAATTAGTGAACGCAAGCGAAAACGCACTTTCCAAACTGAAAACTGAAATAAATAAGTATTCTGGTGCAGACTTAATTGACTTTATTCAAGCGGACATTGCCAAAGTGAAAGGTTTCTTAGCGCAAAAAGAAACAATGGCTGCCATTATGGCCGCAATGGATTCAGCCGCCTGGTTAAATGACAAAATGAATGAGTGGCTGGGTGAGGAAAATGTGGCTGACGTGCTGTCGCAATCGCTTCCAGACAACATCACATCAGAAATGGGGCTCGCACTTCTTGATGTAGCCGATGTCATTCGCCCGTACCCTGAAATCATCACCTTTTTAGAACAAGTGAGCACTAAAAATTTCTTAGAAGAGCTTCCTCGGTTTAAAGGGGGAGAAGAAGTGCGCGCCGCCTTATTAGACTATCTACAAGTGTATGGTATGCGCTGCGTTGGGGAAATTGATTTAACGAAACTTAGGTGGAGCGAGGAACCCGAGATCCTTATCCCAATGATTTTGAGTAACTTGAAAAATTTTGAAAAAGGTGCGCGCCAAGAAAAATATGAAAATGGCTTAAAAGAAGTTTTAAATAAGAAAAAGTCACTTTTAGAACGCCTCGCTAAAAAGCCAAATGGCGCAGAAAAAGTTGTGGAAACAAAAAAAGTCATTGCGACACTACGCACGTTTAGTGGGTTTCGTGAATATCCAAAATACGTCATGGTCACGCATTATTTTGTTTACAAACAAGCCTTGCTAAATGAAGCAAGAAAACTCGTCACAGAAGGAATTATCAGCCAAGCGGATGATATTTATTATGTGACGCTTTCCGAGCTAAAAAAAGTTTTTGAAACTAAGATATTAGGCGATGAAATCATCCGAGAAAGAAAATTGGCATACGACTGGTATCAAACGCTTACGCCGCCTAGGGTGATGACCTCAGAAGGCGAAGTGGTAACAGGTGAATATAAAATGGACAACTTACCTGACGGCGCCATTCCCGGACTTGCCGTTTCAAGAGGTGTTGTAGAAGGTCGGGCCCGAATCATTACGAAAATGGAAGACGCGGCACTCGCACCAGGAGACATTCTTGTAACAACATTCACCGACCCAAGCTTTACCCCTTTATTCGTTTCGGTTAAAGGTTTAGTGACAGAAGTCGGCGGCTTGATGACACACGGCGCCGTCATTGCACGCGAATATGGCCTCCCGGCAGTTGTAGGCGTAGACGGCGCAACCAGCCAAATCAAAGACGGCCAAATGATCCGCGTAAATGGCACGAAAGGTTATATTGAGATTTTGTAGGGTGTATTTGGCTGTTGTAAGATTCAAAAAATGAAGTAAAGCAGGTTCCTACATGGTTACACTGTAATTCCAAATAATTATTTGATTTCCAGACAAATGGAAAAGCCGAAAAGACTTCCTGCTTTTCGGCTTTTTATAAAGGCTGCAAATAGAGAGAATGGCGAAATATTACATAAATAAGAAATATAAGTAACAAAAAATTCATCAGTAAATTCAAAATTTTACTGATGAGTTTTTTGTTACTTTATCGTAATTTATTTCTGAAATTTGAGTGTCTGTCGATACTACATAACGATTTGTCAGATAGTATTAATTTGTATATAATTAAATTGTGATTTTCAGAACTTAATCCGAAAGAAGATAAGTATTGGAGGGGTAAGATGTTTGGATGGTTTGATAGTGATGAAGTAAGCGCAGCAAAAAGCAAACAAAAAAATATAAAAACTTAGTTACTAAAATTGAACAAATTGAACGAGATATTCAAATTGCGAGGAAGGAAGAAGTTTCTTTAGAAATGACCAGTTATTTAAATCCTTATAGCCAACCCGAAAGTATTATTGATATAAAAGCGAGACTGCTTTTATCTACCGCTACTAGGATTAAAAGTAATCAAGAAATTTCACTAGAAGACATGAATGCTATGAAAACGCAAGCAAAAAATAAAGTTGATTTTTGGAATAGTGAAATTACTCGATTGGAGGCGGAAGAGAAATGAGTCGTGAACAATCGTATAATGATGATTGGTATCAAGCATGGTTACAACTTGTTGAAGTGAAAAAGGGACTAGAGAATAGCTATTCAGTAGCGAAGGGATTGCAAGCGGATATGGAAAGTATGCGTTGGAGTGGTGACCATTACGTCCATATCAAGGCTTTAATGGAGATGGTTGTCAAGTATCACGGGGCATTGTTAAACAGCTCCACCGAGTTGAATAAAGCGATACATAGCTTTGGTGAAAATTATAAGGCTTTTGAAGAATTAGACAATTATAAAAAACTAAAAGGAATCGATTAGAGATGAAGACAACTCGAATGCTTAATGCGCAGGAACTTTACTATTTAGCTGAATATAAAAATATTCCATCATTATTTGGTATTCCATATAAAGAACCTAATGACTATACAATTGAAAAACTTGTTCAAAAAAATATTTTAACAAAAAAAGGTGCTGTTTCTGATGCTACGGTAGTCTATGTTGAGTTGTTGAAAAAGTACTCTGAATCATACAAATATATTCATATCCAAGATTATATTTTTGGTCTTGCTGAAGATGGACTCTGTGTAATTCTGAAACAAATTGGTTCAAGAGAAGATGTTTACTATGAATTATTAGTTGGAGATGCATTGTTAATGGTACAAACTGTTTTACATCATCCTATTATGAAACAATCTGCTCAGGAATATTATGATGCTAACTTGACTCAAAGAAAAGCTTTTACATATTTTACTCTCGGAGAATTTACATTAGTTATGGAAATATTTGATCATGCTTATCTCTTAGAGGAAGAATTAGTTATTGGCATGAAGAATAAGCAATTGTATTTTTTAGATTCAGATTATCGATTTCAAGAGCCAACAAGTATTAATGCATTTGAATGGTTAGTGACTAGAATACCACAGATACAATCTATAGCAGAACAAATACTGACAGGAGAACGATAATATGGGAAAAGAAGTAATTATAAATGCAGATGAATTGGAACGTGTTATGAATACTTTAGAACAACTAATGAACTCAATAGCACAAACTTCAATACCTGCATTTGAAAATTTACAAGAACTAATTTTTTATTCTGAAGGACAAGCCAAAGAAGATGTACAGTATATTTTTAACCCTACATCAAGGCAATACCAAGGTACTATAGTTATGGAAGGTATGGGTGCTGACTTATATGGAAAAATTCAAATGCTTATCACATATTATAATTTGATTAATGAATACTGTTTGGACGCACTATTATGTTTTAAAGAAACTGACGAAAAATTAGCTAAGCTTTGGGATAATCTGATACAGGAGGTGTATCAGAATGGCTGAACAGATTTATTTGAATGACAGTATTATTTCGGATTGTATGCATGACATTGATAGTCGAATGACTAAGATAATTGACCAATTATATAGCGTAGATCGAGGGTTGAAAGACTTAAACGATTATTTATATGATGAGAATCTTTCAGGCGATTTCTATTTCAATTATACTAATCAACATGATACAATTAATGAGCTACACGATAATCAGTGGGCTTTTAGGAATTCTCTAGATACCTTTTATGAGGCGACAAGTCATTTGATTGATACACCTTTTAAAAAGGATATGGAGCAATTTGTCGAACGCTTAAGTCAGGTTGATATTTCCCGTTATGATGTATCGGTGAATCAGTTTGCTGTACAAGGCGAAACATGGCAGCCAGGAGTTGCGATAAGTGCGCCAAGTACGCGATCTACAAGTATGACTTATAAAGACTCGATTACATTTACGGATTTAATGAATAGTCCCTTTACAAGACGAATGAAACAAGTTCAATATGAGCTATTTTTAGAACAAACAGGGCAAATGGACTTTCAAATCAATTATGATACATTCATTAATACGCTATATCGTCAAGCTGATTTCGATTACGAAACAGGCTTAGAAAAAGTGAGCAATATCATCACAACGGGTCTTGTGATTGTTTGTGTAGGAGGAGTAATTATTGCGACGGCTGGAGCAGCAGGTTTTGCAGTTCCAACAGCAGTTAGTTCAATTTCGGCTACAGCGGCTACTGTATCAGGAACTGTTCTGACAGCGAAGGATGCTTATCACGCATTGAGCGGTTTAGATGTGAATGGAAATCCATTAACGCAAGCAGAGCGAAACGAAGTCATCTTGAGCGCAGGTACAGATATTGCTTTTATGATTGCTGGATTTGGGTTGAATAAGATACTGAAGAATGCGAAAATCGTGACTCAAAGTGATGAATTTATCAATCCAGATAAGTTAAAGCAATATCAAGTAATTGATGATGTGAAAAATGGGAATACGTTACTAGATAGCAGTAAAGTAAAAGGTAATTTTGGTGAAATGGTTGCGGATAACTATATAGAAGATTTGAAAGACGCGACACGGATAGGAAAGCGTGTGACTACATTGAATGATAAACTTCAAACGGGAATTGATGGAGTCTATGAATGTGCATCACCACCTCCAAAATATATTATTGCGGAAGCCAAGTTTAATACATCTCAATTAAAACAAACACAAGATGGCTTGCAAATGAGTGAAAGTTGGATATTAGGAAGTAATAGATTAGAAAAAGCGGTTGGTCCAGAAATTGCCGAATTAATAAAAGATGAATTATTAATGCATCCTGAAAATGTTCAATCGATATTAGTAAATATTGATGTAAATGGGAATGCTGTTGAGAGTATTTTAGATTCAGCAGGTAAAAAATAAAACAGTAAAGGAGAACGTTATGAGAGATACTATTAAAGATACTCTGTACTTTGAAAATCGTGTCAATGAAATAAATAGATTGATAAAGAAATATGCTGATATGAAACTCATAATTATAGATGAATATGGAAAAAATAGTCCGAGGGTGAGGACTGCTAATATAATTTTATCCAACTATTATCTTGATAAAATAAACTCGTTATATTCAATGGGTAAAACCCAAAATGAGATTAAAGAAGTTTATTCTTACTTTGTTGAAACACTTGATTCAACATGGGATAAAGAAACTGGAAGTTATATACAATTACTTCAAGCTGTTTCACTTGGAATACTCTTAAAGGAGACTAAAGAGCTTGAAATATTGCAGCAGTTAGTACAAAGAGAAGGTTTTCATGATTTTCTGATTGATTATATGTTTCATAGTGTAGATAATTCATGGGTGAAAACTAATGAACTTGCATTCACTAGACCATATGAAACTTTAAAAGCTGTGACGCAAGCTCAAACTAAAGAGGTAGCGGAAACATTACTGAAGCAATATGTGGAAAAAGAATGGTATCAAGGTCATCGTGATGCCGGTTGGTATAATTCACATAAAAGCCCTCATGCTATCTATAACGGATATTGGAGTTATGAAAGTGGGGCAGTTGCTAAAATTATGCAACTTGATGATGCGGAGCTCCAAAATGTTAATTATTATCCTTATGACCTAGTGAAGTATAAATAAATCATAAGAGATGTATTAAGATTAGTAGAAAATGAATTCGATAATAACAGCTCTTTATCCAAATTTGCGGATAAAGAGCTGTTTTATTTGATGTATGAAAGTATATGATAGTAGAGTAGGTTAAGATACCAGTATAGTTTATAGAACTTACAAGATTATTTTATATTTTACATATAGAGGATAATGGTTGAATATAATATTATCATATACTTTCACATTTATTTCAATATAAAGTGAGCGAATTTGAATAAACAACTCAATTTGACAAAAGACATTTCCTGTCTCGTCTTTACAAAACTATCCGAAAGGGCTAAAATAAAAGGGCGAACGTACGTTTTTGGAGGTCGTCAAATGAATAGCGAGTTGCAGCAAAAACTCAAAACTTTGCCAGAGTCGCCAGGTTGCTACATGTATCGCGACAAAAAAGGCGAAATTTTATATATTGGAAAATCAAAAAACTTAAAAAAACGTGTAAAATCCTATTTTACAAAAACGCAAATTGGGAAAACAAAACGTTTAGTTCACCATATCCACGATTTTGAACTTATTCTTACAGACACCGAACAAGAGGCACTTCTGCTCGAAATGACGCTCATCATGAAATATCAGCCGCCCTATAACGTCATGTTGAAAGAAGAAATCCGCTATCTCTACATTAAAATCACAAACGAAAAAAACCCGCATCTTGAGCTCACAAAAGACATCGAAAAAGACGGTGCCCATTACTTTGGACCATACGCAAGCCGTTACATGGCAACAGAAACCCTTGAATTGCTACAAAAACTTTACCCCCTCTGTTATTGTTCAGGAAAGCGAGGCCGACCATGTTTTTACTATCATTTAGGCATGTGTATTGGCCCTTGTGCTAGAAATGTGAGTCAAGAAGAGTATACAAGGCAAATCAAAAAGATTAGGCACTTTTTAAACGGCGGACAAACAGAAGTCAAACGGGAAATGAAAATGCGTATGGCAAGCCAAATGGAGGCGCTCGAATTTGAACGAGCCAAAGAAACAAATGAACTTTTAAGCGTGTTAGAACGCCTTACCGAAAAACAAAAAGTAATCACCCGCGATTTTGGCCACCGCGACGTAGCCAATTTTGTCGCCGGAGAAGCGGCTCTCGCCGTTCAAGTTTTCTTCGTTCGAAATGGCGCCATCGTTGGCCGAACCGCAAAAGTATTTGAGTATACAACGGACCTCGAAGAAATGGTCGAAAGCTACCTCGTCACATTTTATTCGCATCCCAACCATTTAAAACCAAAAGAACTACTCATCCCAGAACAACTAAACGCGAAATTATTAGCAGAAACGCTCGAAATCAAAGTCCGCACGCCTAAAAAAGGCGAAAAGAAAGCACTATTAAATCTTGTTTATGAAAATGCCAAAAGCGCATTAGATGCGCATTATAAAATGCTTGAACATGCTGAACAGTAATGGTGTTTACAAATGGCATATTTACGCGTAAACTAAGGGAGTGAATTAGAGAGGGAGAAGGAAAAAAATTGATTGCTTTTTACTTACTAGCCGGTATTCTAGCTGGCATGATGCTGCCCGTTCAAACATCTGTAAACACGCGATTAAAAGGGTACACACAATCACCGTTCATCGCATCATTCGTTTCATTTGCAGTCGGCAGCACCGTTTTACTTATTATTTCATTAATTACATTTCGTGATTATAGTGTGTTTAGCGAGGCCATCGCTACAAGCCCATGGTGGATTTGGTTTGGCGGCGGTGTGCTCGGCATCATTTTCTTAACGAATAACATTTTACTTTTACCAAAATTAGGCGCGGCATTAACCGTTATGGTGACCGTTTGTGGACAAATGATTATGGCAATTTTAATCGACCAGTTCGGCTGGTTCAATTTGCCTGTCCATGAACTAAACCCCGAACGACTCATTGGAGTGTTACTCATGTTTTTCGGCGTCTTTTTGATGCAAAGATTTTAGGGAGGGATTCATTTGGTTAAACAAGCTCCAAAAACAGTATTTTTATTCATGATGATGGGCTTTTTCGCTGGAATGATGTCGCCCGTTCAAACGTCCATCAACGGAAAACTTCGCGAAGCCGTCGGGTCTCCGTTTGTCGCTTCGCTAATCTCATTTTCAGTCGGAACAATCGCGCTTTTCATCATTTGCCTTGTCGTTGAGAAAAGAGTCACTTTTAAACTTCGCGGTGTCGGAAAAGTACCGTGGTGGATTTTCACAGGCGGCCTAATGGGCGTTTTCTTCATCACGTCTAATATCCTGCTTCTGCCAGTGCTCGGCTCCGCAATGGTTGTTGTTCTCGCGATTTGTGGTCAAATGCTCATCGCTCTTTTAATTGACCATTTCGGCTGGTTCGGAGTTATTCGCCATCCGATTAATCGCTACCGTGTTTTAGGGGTTCTTATTATGCTGATAGGCGTTATTCTAATTCAAAAATTCTGATTTAAAAAGGTATAAAATAACGAAAAAAAGTGAGAAATTTATTTTTCTCGCTTTTTTTGCTGTTTGAAGTTTAGTTGTGTCATTTTGTCACAGAATTTACAAAAAATCAATTGGAAAATCTATTTTTATAGCCATTTTCAATAGGTTTTAAGTGTTACTATGAAAAAGTATAGAATATCAATTTGTTTTAGAAGAGGAGGATTGACGAAAAAATTAGATATCTATAGACGGGAAGCGATTTAGTAGAAAAGAGTTTAGGGATTAGAACCCTAATGTAAATTTTCTATCTTTTATTATGTTCAAAAAACAATTAAGAAGGAGAATTGACAATTTGAAGATCAAAAAATCAAAGTTGAAAAAAATTGCACTTAGTACAGTGGCAGCAACTGTTTTTGCGTCGACTATTGCGACATCGATACCGTTTAATGTAGTAACGGCAGATGCAGCTAATGCTGGCGTAAATAATCTTAAAGCCAATTTGGAAGCAGGTAGCGGAAATCTTGTGGATGCAAGTTTCAGCAGTAAACTAAAGTGGTATCCTATCTATTGGATTGGTGTACCAAATACAGGTAATTTAACAAGGCCTGGTTGGGGAACATCTCAAGATGGTTGGGAATATACGTGGAATAATGATAATTATGCCGCTAAATTCTCTGGGAATGGAATAGGTCAAATACGTGCTAATCAAACACAACCTTACGCTACATCTTTTGGGATAGGTCAAGGTTTCGACACGGTGGCAGGACATAACTATCGAATTCAATATAGAGTTACGCCAACTGGGGGAACTGGAAAAGTAGAGGTGGCTGTTAATAATGGGGACAATTATTTCCCGAATGTAACCGATCGCGATGCACTCTACTCTCATCATAACAGTCCTTATGGCTTTGCAAATGCTGACGGTCAATTAACAACTGGTACATTTACAGCACTTTCAGACAAGTCTCACGTTATGTTTGAAACAACGAATGGGACCATTCAAATGAGCGATTTTAGCATTGTCGATTTAGATGCAGAAATTGCGCCGACAACGATTAATGCACTAACAACAGATTCTGTAAAAGCAGAAGGAACAGCTGAGCCAAATGCAAAGATTGTGTTTAAAGATCAAAATAACAATCAAATTGCAAGTGGCGATGTAGCCGCTAATGGTACGTACAGTGTAACTATTCCGAAGCAAGCCGCAGGAACGGTTGTAACGGCAACTGCGACAGCAGAGAATGATAAAACAGCAAGTGCAAATACAACAGTTACCCAAGGCAATATTGCACGAACAGTCATCAATCCTTTAACAACGGATTCAATAAAAGCAGAAGGAACAGCTGAACCAGGTGCAAGCATTGTGTTTAAAGATCAAAACAACAATCAAATTGCAACTGGTACTGTAACCGCAAGTGGTACGTACAGTGTAACCATTCCGAAGCAAGTGGTGGGAACAACTGTAACGGCAACGGCAACGGCAACAAAAGGTGGTAAGACAGAAAGCGATTCTACAATTGTTACACAAGGGAATCTTGTGCAAACAACTATTGGCGCGTTAACGACTAATTCTACTCTTGCAGAAGGAACTGCCCAACCCAACGCAGATATTACGATTAAAGTTGGTGGAAATACAATTGCAACAGGTAGGGTTTCCGCTGATGGTAATTACAGCTTAGGTATTCCAAAACAAGCCGTAGGAACAATCGTTACCGCAACAGCTACATTAGCTGGCAAAACGTCGAGTGCGAATACGACCGTCACACAAGGAGCTATTGCGCAAACCATAATTAATTCCTTAACAACAGATTCAATAAAAGCAGAAGGAACCGCTGAACCAAATGCGGCTATTGTGATTAAAGATCAAAATAATAACCAACTGGCTAATGGTCAAGTGGCTTCTGATGGCACGTATAGCTTGACGATTTAAAAACAAGCCATAGGAACAATTGTAACGGCAACGGCAACAAAAGATAGCCAAACATCGAGTGCGAATACAACCGTTTCACAAGGGAACCTTGCGCAAACAACGATTAATGCGTTAACAACGGATTCGATAAAAGCACAAGGAACCGCTGAACCTAACTCGAATGTAGTGATTAAAGTAGGTTCGAGTACAATTGGGACGGGGCAAGCGGGTTCTGATGGTCGCTATGACATTACCATTCCGAAACAAACAGTCGGAACAGTTGTAACGGCAACCGCGACAATTGGCGAGAAAACATCGAGTGCCAACACAACCGTCACTCAAGGTAGTATCGCGAAAACAACGATTAACCCATTGAACACAGATTCTGTGAAAGCAGAAGGTACTGCAGAACCAAATGCGCCGATTGTGTTTAAAGATCAAAATAACAATCAAATTGCGAGTGGAACAGTAGGTTCTGATGGTATTTATAGTGTGACGATTCCGAAACAATTGGTTGGAACGATCGTCACAGCGACAGCAACTAAAAATGGAAAAACAGAGAGTGCCGTTGCGGTCGTTACTAATGATCGTATTGCGCAAACTACCATTAACCCATTAAATACTGAATCCGTAACGGCTTCAGGGGCTGGTGAGCCAAACGCAACAATCGTTCTAAAAGATCAAGATAACAACCAAATTGCAAGTGGAAGAATTGGTTCTGATGGAATTTACACGGTGACGATTCAACCACAAGCAGCTGGAACAGTTGTAACAGCAACCGCGACATCGAATGGTAAGACATCAAGTGCAAATACAACAGTCATCAATGATCGTATTGCGCAAACTACCATTAATTCGTTAACAACGGATTCTGTAAAAGCAGAAGGAACGGCTGAGCCAAACGCGAATATTGTGATTAAAGACCAAAACAATACGCAACTTGCAAGTGGAAAAGTAGGCTCTGATGGGAAATACAGCTTGACGATTCCACAACAAAGTGTGGGAACAGTTGTCACAGCTACTGCAACAGCGAACGGAAAAACATCGAGTGCAAATACGACCGTAACAGCGGGCGCAACAATTGCACAAACGACGATTGATCCATTAACAACAACATCAACGATTGCCCAAGGAACTGCGGAACCGAATGCAAGCATGGTGATTAAAGCAGGTACGACAACGATTGCCCAAGGAGCTGCAGGTTCTGACGGACGTTATAGTTTCACTATCCCTGTACAAGCAGAAGGGACAATGGTAACGGCGACAGCCACTGCAAATGGAAAAACATCGAGTGCCTCTACTGAAGTTACGCGTGAACATACGGGAACCGTAACGGTGAAGGAAGACTTCTATGTGGGCTATGACAGTCGCATTCAAGCCGAAGTAACAGGGGATATTACAAAAGTGTATCTCGAAGTAGATGGTGTTAGAAAATCAACCATTCCTGTTACAGGAAGCTTTGAATATTATGCAAAAGGCGTGATAACAAATACGGATCAAGTCGCGTATTTAGTGGGTCTTGATGCATCCAATCAAGAATTAGACCGGAAACGTGTGACGGTGAAAGATGGCGACTTAAAAGTTGGAACGATTACACCGAATACCTTTGTTGTTGGTGGTGCAGATTCTTATGTACGCGGAACATACACAGGTTCTGTTGTCAAAGTAGGACTTGTTGTAAATGGGACGCCTCTTACGAAGATTCCAGTTGGAACAGATGGTACCTTCCAATATTATGCACGTACAGCTATCACAAATGCAGCAACAGATGAAATCTATGCGATTGGTTATAACTCAGAAAATCTTGAAATTGCAAGAACAAGAGTACCACTAGTTGCTACTATTGCAGATACAACGATTAATGCATTAACAACGGATTCCGTAAAAGCAGAAGGAACAGCGGAACCAAATGCGGATATTGTGATTAAAGACCAAAACAATACGCAAATCGGGAGTGGAAAAGTAGGTTCTGATGGAAACTACAGCATTACGATTCCAAAACAAGCCGTTGGAACAGTTGTCACGGCAGCTGTAACGAAGAACGGCCAAACGAAGAGTGCGGATACAACAGTCACGCAAGGAAATCTTGCGTCGACAACGATTAATGCGTTAACAACGGATTCTGTAAAAGCAGAAGGAACAGCGGAACCAAATGCATCAATTGCAATAAAAGTCGGTCAAACGACGATTGCAACGGGTACATCTAATGCAAGTGGAGCCTACAGCATTACGATTCCAAAACAAACAGTTGGAACAGTTGTTGAGGCAACGGCAACAAAAAATGGCAAAACATCAAATACGGCAACCACAACAGTCACTCAAGGAGCGATTGCCGCAACGACAATTAACAGTCTAACAACCGATTCCGTGAAAGCAGAAGGAACGGCTGAACCAAACGCGGATATGACAATTAAAGTCGGTCAAACAACAATTGCAACAGGAAAAGCAGATGCTAGTGGTCATTACAGCATTACGATTCCAAAACAAGCAGTTGGAACAGTTGTGGAAGCAACGGCAACAAAAAATGGTGTAACATCGAATACGGCAACCACAACGGTAACGCAAGGAGACCTTGCGCCGACAACGATTAATGCGTTAACAACGGACTCTGTGAAAGCAGAAGGAACAGCAGAGCCAAATGCATCAATTACAATAAAAGCCGGCCAAACGACGATTGCAACGGGTACATCTAATGCAAGTGGAGCCTATAGCATTACGATTCCGAAACAAGCTGCTGGTACGATTGTAACGGCAACCGCAACGAAGAATGGCAAATCAGCAAGTGCGAACACAACGGTTACCCAAGGCAATATTGCGCCAACAACGATTGGTGCCTTGACAACGGATTCTACAGTAGCCGAAGGAACAGCAGAGCCGAATGCAACGATTGTGATTAAAGATCAAAATAACAATCAGTTAGCAAGTGGTCGTGTAGCGTCAGATGGTACGTACCTTCTCTTAATTCCGAAACAAGCAGTTGGAACGGTTGTAACTGCAACAGCAAGTGCAAGTGGAAAAACAGAGAGTGCAAGTACTACGGTTACTCAAGGTAATATTGCGCCGACAACAATTGGTGCTTTGACAACGGACTCTACATCAGTAGCAGGAACAGCAGAGCCAAATGCAACGATTGTGATTAAAGATCAAGATGATAATCAATTAGCAAGTGGTCGTGTAGCGTCAGATGGCACGTACCTTCTAGTGATTCCAAAACAAGTTGTTGGAACTGTAGTAACGGCAACAGCAAGTGCAAGTGGAAAAACAGCAAGTGCGAGTACAACAGTTACCCAAGGCAATATTGCCCCAACAACGATTAATGCATTAACAACAGATTCAGTGAAAGCGGAAGGAACCGCAGAGCCGAATGCAACAATTGTAATTAAAGACCAAAATGATAATCAAATTGCAAGCGGCCGAGTAACATCAGACGGTACGTATAGTATTACGATTCCAAAACAAGCATTTGGAACAGTCGTAACCGCGACAGCAAGTGCAAATGGAAAAACAGCAAGTGCGAATACAACGGTTACTCAAGGTAACCTTGCACCAACGACAATTAATAGCTTAACGACAGATTCTGTGAAAGCAGAAGGAACAGCAGAACCAAACGCAGATATGGCTATTAAAGTAGGTAACACTACGATTGCAACAGGAAAAGTGGATGCGAATGGAAACTACAGCATCACCATTCCAAAACAAGCGGCTGGAGTAGTTGTGACAGCTGATGCAACGAAAAATAGTAAGTCAGCGAGTGCAAACACAACCGTTATTCAAGGAGATATTGCGCCGACAACAATTGGTGCTTTGACAACGGACTCTACATCAGTAGCAGGAACCGCAGAGCCAAATGCAACGATTGTGATTAAAGATCAAAATGATAATCAAATTGCAAGTGGCCGAGTAGCATCAGATGGTACGTATCTTCTCTTAATTCCAAAACAAGTTGTTGGAACTGTGGTAACGGCAACGGCAAGTGCGAGTGGAAAAACAGCAAGTGCGAGTACAACCGTCACACAAGGTAATATTGCTGCAACAACAATTAATCCACTTACAACAGATTCTGTGAAAGCAGAAGGAACCGCAGAACCGAACGCAACGATTGTATTTAAGGATCAAAACAACAACCAAATTGCAAGTGGTGTTGTTCAAGCGAACGGCACATATAGCATTACGATTCCAAAACAAGCAGTCAATACGGTTGTAACGGCAACCGCAACGAAGAATGGTAAATCTTCAAGTGCGAATACAACCGTCACCCAAGGTAATATTGCACCAACGACGATTAACTCACTTACAACGGATTCTGTGAAAGCAGAAGGAACCGCAGAACCAAACGCAACGATTGTGATTAAAGATCAAAACAACAACCAAATTGCAAGTGGAACGGTAGCTTCTGATGGAACGTATATGTTAACTATTCCAAAACAAGCATTTGGAACGGTCGTAACGGCAAGTGCAACAGCGAAAGGCAAAACAGAAAGTGCAAATACTACGGTTACACAAGGTAATATTGCGCCAACGACAATTAATGCCTTAAATTCTGATTCTACAAAAGCAGAAGGAACGGCAGAACCGAATGCAGATGTAACTATTAAAGTAGGTAACACTACGATTGCAACAGGAAA
>NZ_FYBO01000005.1:0-152248 GCF_900186135.1 Listeria sp. ILCC792 | reverse complement strand
AGTTGGTAATATCAGGATTCTTTTGTGAATATTTGCCATCAGGCAAAATCGCAGGATTATAGGTTACACTTTTCACCTCATTGTTTGACGCGACATAATTCCCAAGCCCGCCCCCTAAAGAGTTTCCTCCAACGTATTTAATGTCATATTTTTTACTCATTTTCTTGTAGGCTTTATCCGCTGCTTTTAGTTGATCATCCGGAATATTTCCAGGAAGCGTGGCATCGGTAATAATATCCCGACCACCGTCTTTTTGACCTTGTGTTCCTTGGAAAATCATGCCGACTTCACCCGTTTTCGTATTTTCGACAATCATGTAATCTAGTCCGGATTTCGTGTTATACACACCTTCTTTAACCAAGTACGCTCTTTTTTCTCCGTTTATATCTATATATTGTCTTTCATGTGGCTCTTCGTAGACCACTCTCCCACTTAGTTCTATAATATCCAGATCAGATGTTTTCAACTTTTCTGCTGTCAGCAATTCAACCTCCCCTTTCTCTATTTTTGAATATCTTCAACACTGATATTTTCACCATCAGGAAGTCCCACCCGGTCAACAATAAAGTTTTTATAAATATCTATCGTATAAACAGCTTTCGGCAGTCCAACTTCTTTTTTTAAGTCTTCGGCAATTTTATCCGCCTTTTCTTGTTTGGGTAGTCCGTCACTTTTGCTATAAAATTGAAGAGCAACATGTACGTTTTTAAAATTTTCATCTTCCTTAAGAAATAGCTCGCGTATCTCGGTCGGATTGATTTCAGGATTACTTATATAAGCATTGTAGGCATCATCAAAAGCAATACTTGTCGGAATAAAATAATACGAGTGTTGATACCCTGATGCTTGTGTCTTATCTATAGTTTCTTGGTTCAAACCTTGTAAATTATACTTTTCCGCTTCTTTTTCGGCAAATAAATCCAATCTTTTAAATTCTGCCTCATAAGCTTTTGCATACAAGCCACTTACAATTGCGGACTCAACTACACCATCTTCCGAGCGAACAAAATCCGGTGGATCAAGTTTCTTTTTCTGCATATCAAGCCCGACAATCACAGAAGTATGGAACTCTATCGGGTCTTCTGCTTCGACCATGACAACCGCCGCATCTCTTGCAGGTACAACATTATTCACTTTAACATCAGTTTTATATGTATCTTTCATATATGCGATGGCTCGCTTTTTAATTTCTGCTTCGTTCTTTTCGACAATTTCTTTAGACTTGTCGCCATCAACGAAAATAAATCCTTGTCCTTTATACTCCGCAACAGGTGTTGTCCCGTCGTCTATTTTCTTTTCTTTTTCATCTGACTGCCCCATAAATGAACAACCTCCTAGTAAAATTGATAAACCAATAATGGAAATCGCTATTTTTTTCCCGTTCATGGTTACACCCCTTTTCTCTATTTATATAAAAAAACACCTCTTATAGTATACAACAAGAAACTCTCTTTTAAAATTAAAACCCCCAATTTTGTCGGTCTTGCTCTTCTCCCACACTAGCCGTTCTTGTGTTTGTAGCGTTATAACAACCTCCATCTCACGTACGCTTTTGCCATAAGGTCGCGCAATTCAGGCAGGGCATTCTAATTGAAACTCATCTCCAGTTTATGTATTTTTCTTACAATTTTAATAGAGCATGTTACTTTTTTATTGTTTGTGTAGATTTTATGAATTTTTTAGAAAAAAAGACATAAAAAAAGAGGAACTTTGTTGCGATCCCCAGGAGTTAGATTTTTAGTCTAACTTTTGGGGATTCGCTCACGCAGCTACTCTTTTTCACTCTAAAAATGATGGAAACTTTCAACTGGCATCACAAACACTGTCGCCCCGCCAACTTGGACTTCAATTGGGTAAGGGACATAGGTGTCAACCGTTACGCCGAGTGAGGCAGATGGTGTCATCATTTGTTCGCGCGCCTTGCAATTTTCGCGGATAATATCGAGTGCATCGTCCACACGGTCGTCTTCCACACCGATGATGAACGTCGTATTCCCCGCTTTCAAAAAGCCACCTGTTGTCGCAAGCTTTGTTGCACCAAAATTATCTTTCA
Organism: Listeria sp. ILCC792; assembly: GCF_900186135.1. Taxonomy (NCBI): domain Bacteria; kingdom Bacillati; phylum Bacillota; class Bacilli; order Caryophanales; family Listeriaceae; genus Listeria; species Listeria sp. ILCC792. Next base: position 150,195 of record NZ_FYBO01000005.1, on the reverse strand, counting down.
TCAAAGCATCAGACAGACGATTGCTATCCTGGTCTTGAACAATAGCGAAAATTAATTTCATTTTTTTCATCTCCTTCAAAGAGCTTTTTTTAATTATAGCAAAAATATCCGCCTAGACTCATTTTTTTGCTTTCCTCGCCTAGTGAATACCTCACACGCAGTGTCAGTTTAGCCGTTTTAAAATATGCGCGATAATTTCATCTGTAATCTCTTCTGGCGTGCGATTTGCGTCAATTCGAATGATGCGTTCTGGAAACATCGCGATAATTTCTTCATAGCCTTTTTGAACCTTATCGTGGAAGCTAATATCTTCCTTGTCAAGCCGATTAATTTCGCGCCCGCGACTTGCCGCAATCCGTTCTAACCCTGTCGCCGCATCTACGTCCAAATAAAAAGTCATGTCAGGTAACGTTTCGCCAACTGCGAACAAATTGATACTAAGTACTTCTTGTATACCTATACCACGTCCGGCGCCTTGGTAAGCAAGCGAGCTATCAATAAACCGGTCACAAAGCACCGTTTTTCCCGCCTGAAGTGCTGGTCGAATTTTTTCAACAACATGCTGGCGTCTAGCACCTGCGATAAGAAGTGCCTCCGTCCGCGAATCCATTTCCTCATTCCCAATTCCAAGCACAATTTCCCGAACCTTTTCGGAAATCGGACTGCCGCCCGGCTCACGCGTTTTGATAAAGTCAATGCCCGCAAGTCGCATTTTTTCTTCTAATAAACGCATCGTTGTCGTCTTTCCCGAACCGTCCGGCCCTTCAAGCGTAATAAATAACCCCATCGTTTCCTCTCCTTCAAGCAAGTCTCTTTTCGATTATATCATAAATACACTGCAATTTTGCCGTCTTTTAAGTGCTCTCCTCCGTGGAAATGTACGCCAGATGTGGCTTTCAAAAAAGCAATGTGCGCTTCCGTCAGTTTTTCTCCGCGAAGGACGAAAGGAATCCCAGGCGGATACACCGAAATGTTTTCTGCGGCGACGGCATGCACCGCTTCGTCTAATGCCACAAGAACGCTATCCAGTTCGGCCATTTCCGTATAGGATAGTGCCAGCTCTGAAAGTTTTGGCGTGGCAAATTCAATTGGCCTCGTTTCCCCTTTTGGCGCCTTGATTGCCCGCAATTCCCTAGTTGGTGCAAACTGCGTTCCGCTCCGTGTGAGCGGCAAAATCAGCAGCATTTGGCGGTCGTCCGCCAGTTCAGGATAGTAGTCGTGCGCCTCAAAATGCCGTGCAATTTCGTGTCCTGAATACCCGTTTTTCCGAACGACCAGCTTTAACGGATCGTCTGGGAGCAAAACGGTGAAGCCTGCATCTTCCAAGTAGTCGACCCATTTGGCGCGCATTTTCCAAAAAGCTTGAAAATCATCGTCCGAATACATGGCCATGAAGCGGCGCGCCAAATCAAGCGAAGCCATCACAAGGTAGGAAGGGCTGCTTGTTTGCACGATTTGGAGGTAGTGGCGAATGCGTGCGAGCCGCGCGGAATCCGAATTAATATGTAGGAAAGCGCCCATTGTCATCGCCGGGAGTGTCTTATGCGCCGACTGCACGACCGCGTCCGCCCCGCATCTAAGCGCATCACGCGGAAAAGCATCACTTGCAGCAAAATGCGCCCCGTGCGCCTCGTCAACCAAAACGAGCGCCCCAAAATGATGAATCACTTGTGCCACACGCGCCAAATCAAACGTCGTACCGTAGTAGCTCGGATACGTCAAAACGGCTGCCACAATGTCCGGATACTCGCGAAACGCCTGTTCAAGTGTCGCCACGTCTACGCCATTTGAAACGCCAGTCAAAACATCTTTTTTTGTGTTTAAAAAAACAGGCCGAGCTCCCGCAAGTTCCAAAGCATGCACGACCGACTTATGCGCATCACGAGTCACTAAAACGCGCTCACCGCGGCGAACTGCAGCAAGTATCATCGCTAAGTTCCCACTGGTGGAGCCGCCAACTAGAAAAAAACTCTTGCTTGCGCCGTACGCCGAACTTAATAACGCTTCCGCTTCCCGAATTGCTCCTTCCGGGTGGTGCAAATCGTCTAATCCGCTTATTTCCGTCAAATCATATTTCAGCATGTCTTGCCATTTAAGTTCAGACAAAATGCCATTTTTATGACCCGGCACGTGAAACGAAAGTGGATTTTGACGTACATGTTCTTCCATTTTTGAAAATAACGGAACCTCTTCCTGACTAGCCATTTCGACGCCTCCTTTTCCAATCATTATTGTAGCATTTTTATAAACAGAATGCTTCTTGTTAAGCGTTTACATAAAAAACATATTATAATAGAGTTTAACAAGACGGGCAAAGGGAAATTTTTAACTGTAGGAAAATTTGGAGGAGGTTTTTTTCATGAAAAAAATTATCAATAGCACGGATCAAGTTGTCGAGCAAATGGTAGAAGGCCTTGTGAAAGCGCATCCAGATTTAATCGAACGTGTTCCAGATACGCGGGTTATCGCGAGAAAGGACAAGCGACCTAACAAAGTCGGCCTTGTGAGTGGCGGCGGTTCGGGCCATGAACCTGCGCATGCGGGTTATGTTGGGCAAGGTATGCTTTCTGCGGCCGTTTGCGGCGATGTTTTCACTTCCCCAACACCTGACCAAATTCATGAAGGCATTAAAGCGGCCGATCAAGGAAAAGGCGTGCTCTTAATTGTTAAAAACTATACGGGCGATGTAATGAATTTTGACATGGCGAAAGAACTTGCCGAAATGGACGATATCGAAGTGGATCAAATTATTATTGACGATGATATTTCTGTAGAAGATAGCACCTTCACGACTGGACGGCGCGGCGTAGCTGGAACCGTGTTCGTGCATAAAATTGTCGGGGCGGCGGCGGAAGCTGGGGCGAGTTTGCAGGAACTAAAAGCGCTTGGTGAAAAAGTGGTGAAAGCGACTAAGACGATTGGCGTAGCCTTGACACCTTGTACAGTTCCAGAGGTTGGGCATCCTGGTTTTGAGCTTTCCGACGATGAAATCGAACTAGGCATTGGCATTCATGGTGAGCCTGGTTTTAGCCGCGAAAAAATTATGTCGTCAAAAGAGCTCGCGAAACAGCTTTTTGACCGCATTAATAAGGAGCATCATTTCATATCGGGAGATAAGGTCGTCGTGCTTGTGAACGGGATGGGCGGAACGCCACTAATGGAACAATACATTTTCACAAACGATGTCCATGAACTTTTAAGCGACGCGCATGTCACTGTTGAAAAAACTTTTGTTGGCGACTACATGACTTCGCTTGAGATGGCGGGGTTATCGCTTACGATTTTAAAACTAGAAGATGAAAAATGGGTGGATATGCTGAATCTGCCTGTCCAAACAATCGCATGGAAATGAGGAGGGCTTACGATGACTTATGATAAAAACTGGGCAATGAATTGGCTAACTGATTTTTCGGACCAAATCATTGGAAATAAGCAACTTTTAAGCGACTTGGACCAGTCAATCGGTGACGGCGACCACGGCATCAATATGGCGCGCGGACTGACAGAACTGAAAAACGCTTTTGCAAAAAAGCCTCCAGAAACTTTAAAAGACGTCTTCAAAACAACCGCGATGACACTACTCAGCAAAGTAGGCGGCGCATCTGGCCCACTGTACGGCTCCGCCTTTCTAAATATTAGCAAAGCCGTTGACGCTGACACCCTCACCGAAGAACAGCTCATAGATGCGCTCGAAGCGGGCTTAGACGGCATTAAAAACCGCGGAAAATCACAAGCTGGGGAGAAAACAATGATTGATGTTTGGGAGCCCGTTATCCGCGTCATGCGACAAGGTGAATTTTCAAATGACGCGATTCAGACGGCCCTAGAAAAAACAAAAGACATGAAAGCCACAAAAGGTCGCGCCTCGTACCTAGGGGAGCGTTCCATTGGGCATCTCGATCCCGGTGCGTATTCGTCCGCCATACTATTTGCATCCCTTTTAAAAAGCGAGGAGGTAACTAAATGAAGAAGCCTTACGGAATTGTGATTATTTCGCACTCGGCCGATGTTGCAAAAGGTGTATTTGATATTGCAAGCCAAGTGGCGCATGACGTTTGCATCACCTATGCCGGCGGAACGGATGACGGCGGTATCGGCACGAGTTTTGATAAAGTAAATGACGCTTTCGAACAAAATGAAGCCGATAAAGTGTACGCGTTTTACGACCTCGGCAGCGCAAAAATGAATATTGAAACGGTCAGCGAACTTTCAGACAAAGAAATCATTTTATTTGATGCTCCCCTTTTGGAAGGCGTCTATGCTACGGCCGCACAAATCCAAATTGACGAAAAGCCAGACGTCATTTCTAAAAACTTAAAATCGATTGAAATGAAATAAGGCGAGGAGGAGATAACATGACCAAGTCGTTTTCTGACCAAATCCAGCTAAATAATGGCGTTTTAATGCCCAAGCACGGGTTTGGTGTTTACAAGATTACCGACGAATTTGAATTGCGGAACTCCCTCGAAGCCGCGGCGAAGGCCGATTACCGCCTTTTTGACACTGCGGCTTTCTACCAAAATGAGCAGTTTATGGGTGATTTCTTTCATTCTTCGGGGTTAAAAAGGGAGGACTTCTTTGTTACGACGAAAGTGTGGAACACCGATCAGGGCTACGATGAGACGCTGAAAGCTTTTGAAGCGTCCCGGAAAAAGTTGCGGCTCGACCAAATCGATTTATATTTAGTGCACTGGCCCAAACAAGAAACCTTTTTCGAAACTTGGAAGGCGCTTGAAAAGCTCTATGATGAAGGTTTTGTTCGCGCAATTGGCGTTTCTAATTTTGAGGCGCACCATCTTGACCGCCTCCTCACCAAAGCCAATGTTCTGCCGGCTGTCGACCAACTCGAAACCCACCCTTACTTCCCGAATAAGTTGCTGCATCATTACTTAGATGAGTTACATATAGCGCATCAGGCCTTCAGCCCGCTCGGAAGAGGCCAAGTTTTAAAAGACGGCGAGCTTAAAAAAATTGGCAAGCGGTACAATAAGACGCCCGCCCAAGTCGTCTTACGTTGGCACCTTCAAAATGACAACGCCATCATTCCAAAGTCCGAACACCCTAATCGAATTCGCGAGAACGCGGACATTTATGACTTTGCTTTAACCCGTGAAGAAATGATTATTATTAACAAATTAAACCGCGGCGAACGTGTGAGTAGCGCGCCCGATGTTGTTTATGTCCGTACGGAAAAGCCGTTTGGGCTATGATAGTACCCCTGAAGATTATATGAAAAAAATCGAGAAATCATTCCTAACACTGGAAATGTTTCTCGATTTTTTACACTAAAACTTGTTTTGTCAATCCGCTTGTATTCTAATTTCTTTGCGTTTTCCGGAATCTACAATAAAGTTTTCGTCTCGAAGGATTTCTAAAATTTTTCTCATGGTGACGTAACTAATCCCTAAGTAGTTCGTTAATATGGTTAAAGTAAACTGTTTTGGCAAAACCACACTAAGCTCACTTGAGCCGCCAAACTCTTTGGCTAAATCGGTTAACATCTGTTTGCTGCGTTCGTACGGCTTTGCCTGAAAGTTACTATAATTTCTCATCAGCACTTGGTTTAAGTCCTTGTTAATTAGATAGCAATACAGCCACCCTTCTTGGAGTCCCATTAATAATTCAAGAACCTCTACTTTTGGAAATTCGATTAATTCCACTTTTCCAATGTTTAAAGTCACAAGTTCCGAGTCTTCACTAAATAAAATAGATTCAAGGCCTATAAAACGATTTTCTCCGCGAAAGTATAACAAATTCCCGTCTTTTCGTGCCGCCACAATGCCACTTAAAATAAAGTAAACTTTTGTATTCTCTGTTTTTGAAAGCAAAACTCGGCTTCGATCAATACGGATTTTTTTCATAGATCCTTGTAAGTTTGACGTTAACAATTCTTTTAATTGCAGTTCATTAAAGTAATCATACACTTCTTTTTTTGTGTATAACCCCATCATCAACTCATGCATTTATTTCACTCCTTTTTTTGCTTCCCCCCTTAAACTCTCCTAGTTTAAATGATTTTATAGACGAATCATACACCTAAATTTCACAAATACAGGCACATTATTGAACTTTTTGTGACAATTGGGTTTAAACTTGTATTATTTTACATATTTTTTAAATGAAAAAGGCTGCAGATTTTATTCATCTACAACCTTTAAGCATACTTTATTTTTTCCCGCTGACGCCACGATGTCTTGCCTCTTTAAAGAGGTAAAAATATTTGGCGCCCGCCTTTTTTGCTTCATATTCTAAACGCTCATTATAGTTGAAACTTTTGCGCAAGATAACTTTTTGTTTATGCCATTCTTCTTGCGTCGCTTCAATTAAATCCATCAAATACGCATCATATTCTTTGTGCAGTTTCCCCATTTTCTTTCTTTTTTTTCTACCGTGCTGAACGCTTCTTGATTCCATATTCGTCACCTCAAATTTCGTTAAACTTCTCGGCGTCCCTCTAATGCTTTTGATAACGTGACTTCATCAGCATATTCTAAATCGCCACCAACAGGAAGACCGTGCGCAATCCGCGTCACTTTAATGCCACTTGGTTTAACAAGCCGTGATATGTACATCGCGGTTGCTTCCCCTTCGACATTTGGATTTGTCGCTAAAATAAGCTCCGTCACTTCTTCGTTTTGTAGGCGCTTCAGGAGGTCAGGAATGTTGATATCTTCAGGGCCAACTCCGTCCATAGGCGAAATTGTTCCGTGTAAGACGTGATACTGGCCATGGTAGTCGCGCATTTTTTCCATTGCAATGACATCACGTGGCTCTTCCACGACGCAAATCACGCTTTTATCCCGAGAGTGATCTTTACAAATATAGCACGGATCGGTGTCCGTAATATGCCCACAAACCGAGCAAAAACTCAGGTTTCGTTTGGCGTCAACGAGTGCTTTGGCAAAGCTGAGCACGTCATCTTCTTTCATATCTAGCACGTAAAAAGCAAGGCGTGCAGCCGATTTTGGCCCAATGCCTGGTAATTTCATGAAACTATCAATTAGCTTCGTTATCGGCTCAGGATAATGCATCTTCATCGCTCACTTTCAAAAAAGCAGGCAGAACGTCAAACATTCTGCCGCCTAATCTCTTATAATCCAGGAATATTCATTCCTTGTGTGAATTTGCCCATTTTTTGAGCAGTCGTATCTTCCACTTGTTTCAGCGCATCATTTGTCGCCGCTAATACAAGGTCTTGTAGCATTTCCACGTCTTCTGGATCCACCACTTCTTCTTTAATGACAATATCTAGCACTTGGCGTTTGCCGCTCATTTTGACAGCGACCATTTCCCCACCAGCCGTGCCAGTGAATTCCATTTCTTCTAATTCCGCTTGGGCTTTCGCCATATCCTTTTGCATTTTTTGCATTTGTTTCATCATACCTTGCATATTTCCCATTCCACGCATAAAAAATTCTCCTCTTCATCATTTAATTTTTATTCTTTTATTTCGAGTAAATCTGCTCCTACGAGTTTTTCCGCTTCTTCGACGAATGAATTAGTGTCCGCCACCGCAGGTTTTGGAAGTTCCTCGCCTGACTCATGTTCCTCGGAAGGTGTATGAGTTTTCAAGAAGTTTTCACGCACTTCAAACCATTGAATTTCAGGTATCCCAATGAAACTATAATTGACTTGCGTTAATTTTGAAATGCTCGTTTCAATCGTTTCAACAAAAGATTGATTGTCCATCGCCATTTGACAATGAATTTCATGCTTAAATTTTAACACAAAAGTGTCTTCTGACGCAGCAACTGGCTCAGCATCATTTAAAAGTGCCGCTTGGGACGCCATAAGCATCGACAAAAGCTCACCCCAACAACCGCGAATCAATTGTAAATCTTTCTTTTTCGCGACATCGAGCACATGATTAATTTTCCCAACTGGTGCCTTAAAACTTTTCGAATTGTTAATCGCTGCTTTTTTAGGTCGGGCAACTTTCTCCGCGTTTGTGGTATCCGCACGAACCCCATTTTCTAGCAGCTTTTTCACATCGGCTAGCTCCCGCTTCAATTCCCGCACTTCATTTTGTAAGGCAGAAACATCGGCGCCAGACTCCCCTTGCACAATCGGATTCCCGCCCCGTAATTGGGTCAGCTCCACTACGGCAACTTCCACATAAATTCCCGGGTGGTTCGAAAACCGCATTTGCGTGGTCGTCTTATTTAAAAGCTCCACGCCCTTATAAATTTGGCTTGCATTCGCCGCTTTCGCTAACTCCTGAAAAGCCTCATCTGGAACGGCGCGTTCAAGCGTCTCCTCCAAATTTGGCGCCTTCTGATAAAGTAAAATGTCACGGAAGAAAACAAGTAAGTCTTCCACCAATCGAACGGGGTCTTTGCCCTCTGAAAGCAAGCCCGAAAGGCGTTCCATCGCCAGACTCGCATCTTGGTTTAAAATCGCCGCAACTAAATCGGTCAATAAATTTTGCGCCACCGAACCGGTAATTTCAAGCGCATCCGAAACGCTGACCTCGTCTGAACCATAGGAAATGACTTGGTCGAGCAAACTAAGTGCGTCGCGCATGCCTCCCTCGGCAGCTCGTGCGATAATCATTAGCGCCTTTTCATCAAAAGCAATCTTTTCCTCGTTTAAAATGAAAGCCATGCGCTGAACGATGTCTTGCGTAGTAATTCGCTTAAAGTCGAAGCGCTGTACCCGAGAAATAATCGTCAGCGGCAACTTATGCGGCTCTGTCGTTGCAAGTATAAAAATGACATGCTTCGGCGGCTCTTCAAGCGTTTTGAGGAGCGCGTTAAAAGCGCCGGTTGATAACATGTGCACTTCATCAATAATATATACTTTATATTTGGAAACAGTTGGCGCGTATTTCACTTTCTCACGAATATCGCGAATTTCCTCCACGCCGTTATTGCTGGCAGCATCAATTTCCAGAACGTCTGGATTTGATCCATCTGTAATCCCTTTGCAAATATCACATTCATTACATGGCTCACCATCTGTGCTATTTTCGCAATTGATTGCTTTCGCAAAAATCTTCGCTGCACTTGTTTTCCCAGTTCCCCGAGGTCCACTAAATAAGTAAGCATGTGATGTTTTGTTTTGAGTGATTGCGTTTTGAAGTGTTTTAGTGACATGACTTTGCCCGACAACATCATCAAACGACTGCGGCCGAAAAACACGATATAATGCCTGATATGCCATCCTTCACTCTCCTCTAAACCTTAGTAGTTTTATTATAGCTTACTTCGGACTATTTTGTTAAGAGTAAACTTCTCCCTTTCACCTAAAAAGGCGTCCAAACGGCTGGACACCTTCCAAGTTTTTTATTCAGCATTCGATGCGGCATTTTGTTTCTTTGCTTTACTTTCGTTAATAACCGAAAGTTCAATTGCTTTTAATAAGTTTTTCGCACGTTTCCTTCTAAAAATCCCAAACAAGAAACCAACGATCATATTATTTAGCTTTTGCACAGTACCTTCCGCCTCAATTTTCTCATGATATGAAGCTTCACATGTGCCTTCACTTGTCGCTTTAATGGCATACGTTGTAATATGCGTATTCACACGGCTCTTTGTTTCAAATACGTATTGCTCATACGGCTTCACTTCCGTAATTGCAATCGTTGCACGAGCACCATTTGACATATCTCGTTGGTAAGAGAACCCTTCCAACTGGCGCATTTGCTTACTTTTTCCAGTTGATTGTTTTATATCATAAATAACAGATTTTATAATGGCATCAAAACATTCTTTTTGCGAAATATATAATTTTTGCGAGATATTCATTTCTTATCTCCTCCTTGTCCATCATTCTTTTTCCCTTTTTTCACTTTTATGAAGACAAGAACGACCCCAATTAAAACAATGACCAAGCCAGTAACCATAAACGGCACATTCGCTGCCCCGTTTTTCCCATAAGAAGGGCTTAACATAATGATCAAAAGCCCAATACTCATGATAAATAAACCATTAGCAATTTTCATATCTTAACCCACAGTCACTTGGAAATAAAGCACAGCGCCAAATTCCGTTGCCTTTATAGTATCTTTTGCAATACGTGCTGCTTTTTCTTCATCTTCTAAATTTGTTTCAAAGCTAAGTTTCATACCCGCTTCGCTCACCTTTTTAAAAGTCACACCATCTTCATTATAATTTTCAAGCAACTCCGTCACGTAATCGCGTTTCATTGGACAATTTACAATAATCATTTTGAAAACCTCCTCAAGTAATATTTTAACGTTAAGCGTTTCACGTTGCAATAAGAAACCTTAACTAAATTTGTTTTTCGGCGCGTTTTACAACGCATAATAATCTGGCTGGGCAATTCAGACCTCCCAGCCAGAAACAATTTTACTCTTTCATTTCTTCTTCCGGGACACCTACACGGTTTGCTGTGATAACAAACGGTACCCAAATGAGGAAGGCTATTATCATATTGACTAATGATATGACCGGAGCCATCCAATCTCCCCCTGTTGCCAAGAACGAGTTTAGAAGTGGCGGCATTACCCAAACAACTGCTATTTTAACTGGACCGACCAGTCCTAGTGTTGTTGCAAAGTAAGCGACAGTAACCATAATCATTGGCGCAATAATGAATGGGATTAAGTAAATTGTATTTAAAACAATCGGCAAACCAAACATAATTGGTTCATTAATATTAAAAATACCAGGGCCGAGTGATAGTTTTGCTACTGTACGAGAATCCGCACGTTTCGAGAACATAAGAAGAGCGATGATAAGTACGATTGTACCACCAGAACCACCCATCCATACGTAAGCATCAAAGGAACCACGAACCCAATCAAACGGTAGCGCCACTTTTTCCTGCGCAGCCGCAATATTTTGAAGTTGAGCTGTTCCCCATAAGGATTCTAATACTGGCGCAAGTACGTTTGGCCCGTGAATACCAAAGAACCAAAGTAGTTGCACTAAGAAAGTAATTAGTAAGACAGCCCCGTAACCTTGTGAAAGATCAAGTAGAGGTTCTTGAATTGTTTTAGAAATCCAAGAAATAACATCCATATTTGTAATTTTGAAGAATGCCCAATCAATAATTGCCACAACATAAAGTGCAACAAGTGCTGGAATAATCGCAGCAAACGCTTTACTTACAGCTGGCGGAACTGAATCCGGCATTTTAATTGTAATTTTACGACGCATTAATTTAGCGTAGATAATCGTTGAAATAAAACCAAAAATCATGGCAGTAAATAGACCCGTTCCATTTACTTGTCCCATATTAAAGAATCCATAAATACCTGTAAACTCTTTTGGTAAGCTACTAATATCAAAATCAGCATTAGCTGCAGTAATTGCAGCTTTAACAGCGTCTAAGCTAATTGTTACTGTTAAGTTCATAACAAAGGCAGCTAAGGAAACTAAGCCCCCTGCAAGACGATCTACTTCGTAAACTTTTGATAAATTATAACCTAACGAGAATGCAAAAATAATCGATACAATTGCTAGAGTCCCATTATAAACATATCCATTAATCCCAATTAGTGGTTGCATGGCTTCAACAAAGCCTGTCCAGCCCCAATCTGTTGGAAAATCCCTAAAAAATGCATTTAAAAGTACTGCAATCGACCCCGCCATCGTAATTGGCATTGTCGAAATAAACGCATCACGTAACGCAACTAAGTGCTTTTGCGAACCAATTTTGGCTGCAACTGGAACAAAATATTTCTCTAAAAATGCTGTTAATCCGTTCATCTTAATCCTCCCTTTAGTACAAAAATGATTCGCCTATTAACAAAATAATGTGCTAACCTTTTAACCTAACTCCCTCTGAATCTATTTTGATTATTAGACGACCTCCAACTCAAGCCTTGCGAAATTCGGGAGTCCTCCTCTCTGTTTCATGATAAGGCTTTCATGGATACACTAATTTATATAGCAATTTATGTGCCAACTTTTTTGTATGCAAAACGAACTAAAAAACCTCAAAATAGACACTTTCTTTTATTTACACACATTTTTAAGAAGCGTGTAAACCAAGAAACCGCTTACACGCAATTGCGTGATTTTTCACAAAAAGACCTCCTTTTTATTTATGAATTCCTTATTTCGTGCTATACTAAATCTATAAAAACGAGGTGATGAACGTGGCTCTTAAATCTGATATGCCCGAAGAAAGCCGTAACAGTAAAGTCATCAAGCGCGGTGATTATTCGATTATTTTTCCAGATGATTTAAAGGAATTACCGAAGTTGAAGCGTGACGAAGATAAAAAAGAGACTGAAAAAGACAAGTCTAATTAAAAAACCTCAAAAGTTAGAATAAAATCTAACTTTTGAGGTTTTTTAATTAGTCTACATTTTTTTCATCTTCAATTGAAAATATTACCATGTTTTTCGCATCATCAACACGGACTTTTACGTTTTTGTTCAGTTTCTCTTTAAATAGCGCGGTGATATCTAAAAAGTCGTCATAGCTCGAAATGTCGCTTTTTTCATAGCCTTGCAAAATGGTTGGTTTGATTCGGGTAACAAATTTATCGGACGATGTTTCTTCCGGGTCATACTTGTAGATTTCTTTCCCGTTTTTATCATGAAAAGAATAAACGGCGTACATATCGTCTTTCGTCCGATATACATCTTCTTGCGTGACATACGCGTTATCCGCAATACTGTAATCGAGCTTTCCCGCGTAGTTTTTATCAAGTGAAGGTTCGTTTAGCTCGTACTGTTTATACGCGATGCGGAATAAGTATTCAAGATTGTAGTAGCTATTTACGCGAAAATATAAATGCTTATCCTCTTTCTTTTTATCCACGCCAATGTCCGTTGAAGAAATCGGGAAAACCTCATATAACTTTCCGTTTATTTCATAGGCTACATCATATTTATCAAGCACTTCTTGCCTTTGAAAGACACCAAAAATAATACTTAGAATGGCTAAAACGGCCACAATAACAGCTAAAATACTTAAAATGATAATGTTCTTTCGTTTTTTGATGTGTTGCATACTTTTCATCCTTCTTTATCTAGTTACGTCATACTAATATTGTAACAGTTTTACATTGCTTTTTCACTTTTTTATTTAAAAAAAGGAGTTGCGAAACTTTAATGACGTCGTGTTACAATGAATATAAAAAATAAGCGAGGAATTCCAATGAATACGAAATTTGTAATAGAAAATGGGCTACGCTGTGCAATTATACATCATGACAAGGTTATCATATCGAGCGTCGAGACCGCTCTCGATGTAATTATGACTGTGCAATACGAAAATGACTGCACACGAATTGCTTTAAATAAAGAGGCATTTGATGAGCGTTTCTTTGATTTGCGAAGCGGACTTGCTGGTGAGGTACTTCAAAAGTTTGTCACTTATCAGACGAAGCTTGCAATTGTGGGCGATTTCTCGGTTTATCGTAGCAAGGCACTGCAAGATTTTATGCGCGAAAGCAATGCGGGGGATGCAATTTTCTTTGCTCAAAATGAGGCGGAAGCTTTGGAGAAGCTGTGCGGAGATGCAATTTGAACATGAAAAAACCCTCTTTTATACAAAAGAGAGTTCGTATTTAAAATTTAACGCCGTGCACCCAAGTTCGACATACAACCACCTGCGTTACGTCAGTCGTTAGCTCAGACCAGGCAACCTTGCGGCACATAAAAGGCACTGCTTAATGCTGCTTCCTTCCGGACCTGACATGGTTCACAGGCTTCCATTGCGCAAGACCCAATCGTCAACACCACTTGCTGGCGGCAGACCAGACAGGTATAGGCCTCAATTTGGGAATTCAACCCCGCTAGAGCGGATTGCGGGTTACAGGGCGCCGCTATCTCCCCGTCTAGCACGGCAAATTTGCTACCAAAATGAATGAACCCTGATTTAAAAGGCTCAAACATTAGTTTATCTTTTTTAGTTAAAAAGTGCAAGTAAAATCGCGCGTTCTAGTAAAAATCAACCTTGCGACTGATAAATTTAGGCACGCTAAAATCGCCAAGGAAAACCAAAAGATAATCTGGCTTGCTTTTGCAAGCCAGATTATCTTAAAAATCATACTAAATAGATGCTTACGAGTGTCGCGATAAGCGTTCCGAGTAGACAAATGCCGACTAGAACGAGGGCGATCCATACAATTTTTTTGTTCATCGTAAAAACCCCTTTTTTCTTTATTACTGAACTATTCCCCTGAAATTTTATTTTGTAACATTTTTTTGCCAATCAATTAGTTGTTTGTTGATTCCGGTTAGCTGTACGGTCGCTAGTTCGAAGATTTTATGGAGTTCTGCATATGCTTTTGCGCGCTCCACATTCGGCCTGTAAACGGCTTTTATAGCTGGCTTTTTGGGTAACGTAAAACTGGTCCGCCTGCCAAGGGATTTCATTGCGAGTAGCGCGGCGCCGAGGCTTGAACCCTCGATCGTGTGGGTTACGCGTACTTCGCGATTTAAAATGTCCGCGAGCAAGCTGCACCAAAACGTGTGCGCGGCGATACCGCCTGAAACATACACCACATCCCCTTTTTCCCCCATAGAGGAATAAACGCTCGCCAAATTTAGCGCAACGCCTTCGATGGCTGCGCGGAGGAATTCAGGCGGCGTGTGGTTGATGGTGATGCCCAAAAAGGCCGCGCGAATATCACTTGTCCAGTAAGGTGCGCGTTCCCCGAGCAAATACGGCAGAAACAAAAGTCCATTAGACCCTAGTGGCACTTCGGCTGCGTTTTGCATGAGCTTCACGTAATCACGATTTTCACGCACATCTTGGGGCGCAAACTGCTCCATCGCCCATTCGATGGCCTTGCCGCCGTTGTTCACAGCGCCACCTTGAATGAAAAGGCCGTCTGTTAGGCGGTAACAAAACGTGCGGCTTCTGCCGTCTGTTTGGAAGGTCGTGGTCGTTTTGCGGACGGCGCCGCTTGTACCTACTGTTACGGTAACATCATTCGGAGCTGTCGCTTGGAGGCCTAAATTTGCAAGGGCTCCGTCGCTTGCGCCGACGACAAAAATGGTGCCCGGGGCAATGCCCATTTCGCTTGCGAGTTCGGTGCTGAGGCCGCTCAGTTGGTGCAGTTCGGAGACAACGGTCGGGAGTTTGTTTTGCGAGAGCTGCGCGATTTCAAGCGCCGATTTTTCATAGCAGCCGGCTTTCGTGTTGTAGAGCCCGGAAGCGGACGCGAGCGACGCATCAATTAGCCATTTGCCGAACATTTTGTATAAAACATAGCTCTTAATTCCGCACGCCATGTGCATGGCCGCCATTTTTTCGGGTGCCGTTTCGGAAAGCCATATCAATTTTGCAAACGGACTCATTGGGTGAATCGGCGTGCCAGTTTTTTCGTAAATGCCTTCGAGATAGTAATGGCGTTTGGCCGTTTCAAGCGCCGCACTGCTACGGCTGTCCGCCCAAGTGATGCAATTTGTGAGCGGCGAACCGGTTTTGTCGACCAAAATCAAACTGTGCATCGCCGCACTGAATGAGATGGCGGCAAGTTCATCTTGCCCAATCCGACTCGCCGACATGACCATCCAAATGGCCTTTTTGACGGCCTCAAAGATTTCATCGGGATTTTGCTCGGCCTTGCCCGAAACGTCGGTCGCCAAATTGTAATGCACTGCATAGCGCGTCACTTGGCTCCCGTTTTCATCAAAAAGAACCGCCTTTGTACTTGTCGTGCCAATATCAACGCCCATAAAAAACTCGCTCATTTTATCCCTCTTTTACAACTGAATTGGTCGGTCCAGCTCGTACAAACGTTTGTAGCGCGGCGCAGAAGCCATCAGTTCGGCATGTGTACCTTGCATTAAAATATCGCCGTCTTCTAGGAAAAGCACCGAATTCATTTTCTCGGCGCCAACCAAGTGGTGCGTTACCCAAAGTACGGATTTTCCTTCTAGCGTTTCAAAAATCGTTTGCAACAAATCGCGTTCCGTTATTGGGTCGAGGCCAACTGTTGGCTCGTCAAGAATGACGATGGGCGTATTTTGAAGCAAAATTCGAGCAAGCGCAATTCGCTGACGTTCACCGCCTGAAAAGCGGGCGCCCATTTCGGACATCTGCGTCTTGTAGCCGTTTGGCATACTCATAATAAAATCGTGCATTTGCACTTTTTTAGCCGCCTCATAAACCTCTTCATCTGTGGCATTTTGATTGCCAAGACGAATGTTGTTGAAAACCGTTGTGCTAAAAAGGTGCGCTTTTTGATTGAGCATCGCCACAACTTCTGGGATTTGTGGTCCGAGGTCAGCTGGGCTTGCGCCATTCATTGTGACTGCTCCAGCATTTGGCACGAGCGCGCCTTGAATTAGTTTTAGGAAAGTTGATTTTCCTGTGCCACTTCGGCCGATAATCGCCACTTTTTCGCCTTGTCGCAGTTCAAAATTAAAGTTTTTCAGCACAAAAGGGCTTTTTTCATTGTATTGAAACGAAAGATTTTCTGCCCGTAGCGTTACGTCCACCGTTTCGATTTGCGCTTTTTGCTCGATTTCCGCGTCGAAGTCAGGTAGCGTCGTGTCTTCGATTTTATCCAGCCGCAGAAGCGAATCTTGATACAGCGACTTGTCGCTTACGGCACTTGATACGGGCACAAAAGCCTCACCAAGCGACATGATAGCGAGTGTAAACGCGGCAATTAGCGTGCCTGAAATGGCTCCATCGCTCACTTCATTTGTGCTCCAGTAGACCATCAAAATGACCATCACACCAACAATTAGCTGGCTAAAAAAGTCGCGCCAATTGACGAAATGAAATTGCTTCGTCTCCACTTTCAAAAGTGCCGCTTCGTCCTTTTCATACCCCTCAATTAAACGCTTCTCGCGTCCGCTAAACATCCAGTCGCTAAGACCAAAAACCGCATCTGTAAACTGGCTGTATAGCCGATTTCGCCCTTGCTTTAAATAGGCATTTTTCCCGCGCGCATACAAAATGGAAACGCCAGGTAGTACGAACACAAGCAAACCAATTAAAACTAAAATTAAAATCGCAAACGGAATCGAAAAGTAGCCGAGCGCAATGACAACGCCAGCATATAAAAACAAACTAATGACAGCCGGCAGCATCGTCGTCAAATAGAAATTTTGAATGTGTTCAATATCATCTGCGAGCATGCCTAATATATCACCCGTCCGGTAGCGGGATTTAAGAAGTAGCGCCTGAGGTTCTAAAAGTCGATACAATCTGACGCGCATTTTTTCCAAAATCCGAAGCACTAACGAATGGCTGTTTAGCCGTTCGACATATTTGGAAACTGAGCGTAAAATTCCGAAAGCCCGCACGCCAACGCTTGCAACGTACACGGCCATAATCGATTCCGGCATGAGCGACGATTTCGAGATGAGGTGCCCAGACGTGAACATGAGCGCTGCCCCCGCCGAAAATGTTAGCACGCCGAGGAAAATAACGACTAAAAAGAGGCCAAAATTCTGCTTAATATAAGGGCCAATCCAACTGTTTTTTAGCATTAAATCTCCTCCAATTGGGCTTTAATTAGGTCATAGTAGAACCCTTTTTTTGAAACAAGTTCAGCGTGCGTCCCCGTTTCAACAATCGCCCCTTTGTCTAAAACGATAATTTGATCCATTTCGAGCATCCAGTGCAGGCGATGCGTTGCAAAAAAGACGAGCCGATTTTCGAACAAATCAAGCATCGGCTGTTTCAACTCATACTCCGTTTCGATATCCAGATGCGCAGTGGGCTCATCCATGAGCACGATTTGCCGGTCAGATAAAAACGCGCGCGCTAGCGCAATTCGCTGTTCCTGACCGCCACTTAACGTTCGCCCAGCTTCCCCAACAACCGTTTCATATCCCTCATCTAAATCTTCAATGAACGCGTTTAGTCCAGCCGCTTTTGCCGCTGATTTCACCGCATCATCTGCTGATTCTGGATGATAAAATTTGATGTTGCCAGCAATTGTGTCGTGGAACAAATACGGGTGCTGCGGAATATACGTCACTTGTTTCTGCCACGCATAATTGTGTAGCTTAACCGCGGTGCCATCAATTTGGATTTCGCCAGTTGTTGGTGCTAGAAAGCCGCTTAAAACGTCGATCATTGTAGATTTCCCAGCGCCAGTTGCTCCGATAATGCCAATTTTTTGCAAACCAGAAACGCCAAAATCAGCTTGGGCTAGCGATTCCTGATGCCCGTCCGCATAATTAACCGTGATGCCTGCTAAATTCAGCACAGAATCATTTGTGTACGCAGGCGCAGCCGTTCCTGCATTTTTTTCTTGCTGTGCTTTTCCTTCATCAATAATGGCTTGAATAACGCGCCCCGCCTCTTGTCCGTCGAGCGTTGCATGATAATCGGACCCTAGCTCACGGACGGGTAGGAAGTATTCGGGTGCTAAAACTAAAATTGTGAGTGCCGGGCCTAGTAAGATTAAGCCGTCAATTAAGCCGAGCCCTAAGAATAGCGCCACGACAGCGATAGAGAGCATTGTGAAGAAATCGAGTGCAAACGAAGATAAGAAGGCTACGCGTAGTGTCCTCATCGTTGCTTTTCGGTAGCTTGAGCTTGTGTCCGCAATGCTTCTTTCGTGACTATGGCTTAAACCTAGATATTTCAAGGTTTCAAGCCCTTTTAGCGAGTCAACAAAGTGGTTGGATAAAATCCGGTACGACTCAAATTGCGAGTCGGCTTGTTTCTTTGCTGCAAGACCTAAGATTATTAGGAATAAAATTAAAACAGGGAATGTAATGGCCAAAATTAAAGCGGACTTGCCGTCTTGTGTCAGCACATAAATCCAAATCATCACAGGAATAATCGCCATGTTGATAAACTTCGGCAAGAACAGCTCAATAAAACGCCTGAAGTCCTGTACGCCTTCCATGACCATCGTAACGACTTTTCCTGTTCCTTCTTCGCGCGTAAAACGCGGACCGAGGACGAATAAATTTTCAAGCAATTCTTCGCGCATCTTTTTCCCTGTATCAGAGGCGAACTTATAAACAATCGCTTTTTTCCATACATTTAAAAAATGGCGTACAAAAAGTGCTCCCGCGAAGAAAGCCATTTGTAACGCCACAGTAGACAAGGATGCACCATTAAAGAGCTTTGTAATCGCGCCTGACAGCATGCTTGCCATGACGATAATTGCCGCGCCTTGAACTATAGTCAACGCGGCAAGAATCGCAAGTATTTTTTTTATACCTTTATATTTAAAAATGTCTCTTCCCATTAATACGTCATTTTCTCCTTACTCGAAACGCGTTTACGGAAAACGTAGTAACTCCAAATTTGATAGCCGAGTACAAACGGTAATAGTGTTACCGATACAATGGTCATAACTGTTAAGGAGTAATGTCCCGAAGCTGCGTTATGAATGGTTAAGTCAAATGCAGAGTCAATTGAGCTAATCATAACACGAGGGAATAGCCCTACGAAAATGGTTGCAACTGTTAATGCTAAACCTAAGCCGCCAAATGTAAATGCAAATCCATCGCGATTTTTCCATAGGAAGAATGCGCATAGTAAGTACATCACTACTACGATACCAATTAAAGTTGGCACGAGAATTGGACGGGCTTGGAAAATATCTGTGTAAAAGAATGCTAGAACTACAAACACTACTAAAACAGGCACGGTGATGAACCAAACGCGTTTAGCCATGCGACGTGCGCGGTCTTGAATATCATCTTCCGTACGAAGCGTGATAAACATTAAGCCATGAAGTAGGCAAAGCATTGTAACGGTTAAGCCTCCCCAAACGGAGAAGACCGTAATGTAATCAAAGAATCCTGCATACATATCCATTTCGCTATTAATTGGCATACCTTGTACAAGGCTTGAAAATAGGACACCTAGCAAGAACGGCGGTAAAATACTACCGAAAAAGATAACCCAATCCCAAAACTGACGCCAAGCGGCAGAATCTTTTTGACCACGGAATTCAAATGAAACACCGCGACCGATTAAAGCAAGCAAGAACACAACGAGCGGAATGTAGTAACCGCTGAACATCGTTGCATACCAGTTTGGAAATGCGGCAAAAATGGCACCGCCAGCTGTAAGTAGCCACACTTCATTGGCATCCCAAAACGGACCAATTGTGTTCACTAACACGCGGCGCTCCAAATCATTGCGCGCCATGAAACGTGTAGACATCCCTACACCAAAGTCAAATCCTTCTAGGAAGAAGAAACCGACAAATAATACTGCGACAAGTAAAAACCATAACTCATTCAGTGACAATTTTGTCGCCCCCTTTATCAAATGGATCAACAGAAGTAGTCTCTACTTTATTTTCACCATAAGGTCCTTTTTTGATTTCGCGAATAAATAAATAGACGAGCACGATTAACAGTAACGCGTAAATCGTTGAAAACGCGATTATCGAGAACAGTAGCGAGCCTGCCGATACGTTCGGCGACACGGCATCTGCCGTTTGTTGGTAACCAAATACTACCCACGGTTGCCGTCCAATTTCTGTCATAATCCAACCCATTGAGTTGGCGATGAATGGGAATAAAATCATTGGTACCATTAAACGTAAATACCATTTTGTGTTCTCAAGATTTTTACGCCAAGCAAGCACCGCACCAATTAGTGCTGTTAAAATCATTACCATGCCGGCTAATACCATGATACGGAAACTCCAGAATGAAGTTCGTACTGGCGGAATATAATCTCCCGGGCCATATTGTTCCTCGTATTGTTTTTGAAGCGAGTTCATGCCTTCTACGGAACCACTAAAGGTCGAATAAGACAAGAAGCTTAGCGCATACGGGATTTCAATTGACCACGTATTTTTTTTGTTATCGACATCGATGCCGGCAATCATCGTCCAAGGTGCTGGGTCGGCAGTATCCTCCCATATACCTTCAGTTGCCGCCATTTTCATCGGCTGCGTTTTAACCAAATATTGGGCTTGTGAGTGTCCGCTGAAAGCTGTTCCAAAACCGCCAATAACTGCGATTACGAGTGCAATTTGGAAAGAGCGCTTGAAGAAAGCCACATCTTGCTTTTTAAGCATTTTGTATGCACTGACACCTGCAACGAAAAACGCACCTGTTGCGAAAGCACCGAAAATAACGTGCGGAAACTCAACTAGTAGCTGGCCGTTTGTAATAAGCGCCCAGAAATCGTTCATTTCGGCACGACCATTTTTAAATTCAAAGCCGACTGGGTGTTGCATAAATGAGTTGGCTGCTAGAATCCAAAAACTTGAAAGAATCGTTCCAATTGATACGAGCCAAATACACGCTAAATGTAATTTTTTGCTGAGGCGATCCCAACCAAAAATCCATAAACCGATAAATGTTGACTCCATGAAGAATGCAAGTAAGGCTTCAATAGCTAGTGGTGCTCCGAAAACGTCCCCTACAAAACGGGAGTAGTCGGACCAGTTCATTCCGAATTGGAATTCCTGAATAATACCAGTTACGACACCGACTGCAAAGTTAATGAGGAATAAATGTCCCCAAAACTTTGTCATTCTTTTATAAACTTCTTTCCCTTTCACTACGTATAGCGTTTGCATGAGCGCAACCATAAAGACTAAGCCAATGGATAGCGGCACAAATAAAAAGTGAAAGATTGTTGTTGATGCGAACTGAAAACGGGCTAAAAACAATGTATCCACCCTTTTTCCCTCCTTTTTCTGCGTTTTAATTCTTTTTACGTTCTCCCTTAACCGAGTTTGTGAAAAACAATCTAAACAAGCTCCATTAGTTGTTATTTCATTCACAAAGATATGTAAAATAAAAAAATTCGTCATTTCTCTTTTTCGGCTAAAGCAGAGTTTTCTAAATTAGAATAAGTTCTATATACAGTATATTTTATCCTATTTCGGCTTAAATTCATTTAGTTCTTTAGTAGTCTTTTTTTTATTTTTCATTTTAATAAGAAATCAGCTTGTAAAGTATTGAACTCACTGTACCTTTGTTTTTGTTATTTTATTCACAAAAAGTTTCAAACAGACATTTTAGTCTAAATTGGTAGAAAAGAACTACTAGACTAACTCGGTTTCTCGGTTTTCTTGCGCTTTCTTAATTCCCGAAAAAAGTCCGTTAAAAGGGCGCCTGTTTCTTCTTCCAAAAGGCCGCTTTCTACTTCACAGACATGATTAAAGCGCTCATCTTGCAAGAGATTCATTAAAGTTCCAGCCGTTCCCGCTTTCGGATCTTTGGCGCCGTAATATACTTTCGCAATTCGGGAAAGCAAAATGGCACCACTACACATTGGGCACGGTTCAAGCGTTACAAATAATTCGGCACCGGCGAGTCGCCAAGATTTTTGATTATGGCAAGCGTCTTGAATGGCCATCATTTCGGCGTGCGTCACAGCGTTTTGACTGGATTCTCGCAAATTATGCCCACGGCCGATGATTTTTCCGTCTAGCACGACTACTGCTCCAATTGGGACTTCGCCAATTGCACCTGCCTTTTTCGCTTCATTGATCGCTTCGTGCATAAACCCGTTTTTATCCAAAACCGCACCTTCTTTCTAGTTTTAGTGAAAATGACCCCGGCGATGGCCAGAGTCATTTTCGCGTTCTATTTTATATCTGACGTCGAAACCTTATAATCTACTTTCGCAGGATTCGGGATTTTGAAATCTTCGCTTGGTTCATAGAAGCGCAACAAGTCACGTTGCATGATGTCGTCGGAAATCCGCAGCGCTGTTTCGGCGTAATGTTTTCTTTCCGTCACACGACTATTTTCTTCATTTGTTAGCTCTTCAACTGGTTCGCCTGTCTGCGTCAGGTAAACGGTGGAACCGATTTGAGCGAACTCGGAAGTAATCACATCGCCATTTCGGAATACAACTGTATCAGTTGGCTTATCGGAAAGCAGGCTATTTCCAAGTTGCAAGTATTTCGAGCCGTCGATGCCAAGTAAATGCTGAACAGTTGGTTGCACATCAATTTGCCCCGCTTGCGTTGTAATTTCTTTCCCCTTGATGCCAGGCGCGTGGATGATAAACGGCACGCGTTGCAACTGCGCTTTATCAAACTCGGTTAGTTCTTCTTTTCCAAGAAGCGGTGCAAGCGTATCTAGGCGTGATTTCGAAATACCGTAGTGGTCGCCGTAAAGAACGAAAATCGTATTTTCATACAAGCCTTCTTTCTTCAAAGCGTCGAAAAATTCCTTAATCGCCTCGTCTGCATAATGCGCTGTTGAAAAATAATTATTAATTGTTTCATCTTTGGTTCCAGGATTCGCGAATTCCACGTCTTCTTCAAAAACAGGATACGGGAAATGGTTGGAAACCGTAATGAATTTTGTTTGGAATGGCTGTGGCAATTGCTTCAGCATTTCCATGGACTGCTCATAAAACGGCTTGTCTTTTAGACCGTAGTCCGTTGAGTTCGCCTTGGTCAAATCATAGTAGCTAGAATCAAAGAAATAATCATAGCCAAAACGCTTGTAGGCATTATTGCGGTTCCAAAACGAGCCAATGTTCCCGTGAAACGCTGCCGACGTGTAACCTTGTTCATTCTTCAAAATTGCCGGCCCCGCCTGAAATTCATTCGTGCCGCCGTAAGTCGAAAATGCTGACCCTTGCGGAAGTCCAAATAGCGAATTCTCAATAAGGTTTTCCGCATCACTAGATTTTCCTTGCCCCGTTTGATGGTAGAAGTTGCTAAAACTAAACGAGTTTTCACTATTATAAAGTTGATTTAAGAACGGTGTTACCTCTTCGCCGTCCAATTTGTAATTGATCAAAAATTGTTGAATGCTTTCTAAATGCAAGTAGACCACATTCCGTTTTTTCGCAACCCCAAAGTACTCATTGTCTGTACTCGTGCGGTTCGTATTCACAAAGTTCTCCGCCTCAGCCGTGTCCGAGCTTTCCGCTTGAACGCGCTTCTGCTGCGTTTTCATGTGCTTCACGCCGTCATAAGCCGTAAACGTGTTGACGCCCAAATATTTGACTAGATAACGCTGATCAAATGTCCGCGTAAGCAGTTGCGGGCGGTCAATCTCCGCCAGCGTAATATTTAAAAGAAGCATTCCTAGGCCTAAAACAACAGGAATAAGTTGAAACTTAAAAGCACGACGCTTTTCCGCATATGGCTTCCCGTATTTTATTAGCGCAAACGTAATGAATGCAAAATCGAGCCAATAAAGAATATCATGCCATTTTAGTAGGGCGAATGCGCTCCCGTTAAGGCCTTCCGAAACATTTCCAACATTCGTCATCAAATTAACCGACAAGAAGTCGCTAAACTCGCGGTAATAAAGCACGTTCGCATAAAGTAGCATGGAAAGTGCAAAATAAACAATAATGGCAATCGTTGTCCGAAGCTTTCGATTTGGAATCAAAAAGACTAAACTAAATATAATGAGTGCCATCGCAATTGGATTAATCAGTAATAAGAAAATTTGAAATGCGCCTTCAACGCCTAAATTAAATTCCATAAAATAAACAATTTCCGTCTTTAGCCAAAACAGAAAAACAGTTAGTAACAGTAATCGATTTGAAAGTAAATTCTTCATCGTCATCTCCTCATAAAAAAATTCGAGTTATGTTCATGCTATCATGTTTTATGAGGCATGTAAAATAGAAACTGGTCAATCAATATTTAAAAACCCGTACTTCGCTAATACTTTTTGCCCTGCATCAGACGCCATATAATCTAAAAACTTCGCCACCTGATCTGGCTCGTCAGCATCTTTCAACACGCCCGAATAATAGCCAATTTGTGAATGCAAATCGTCCGGCACAGCCTGCAAAACTTTTACATCTTTACTGATTAAAGCATCCGTTTTATAAACGAAACCCGCTTGCGCGTTGCCAGATGCGACGTAAGCAAGCGTTTGGCGAACGTCAGATGCGAGGACAAGTTCCTCTTTCAGTGCATCGTAAACGCCTAGATTTTCCATCGTTTCCTCTGCATATTTCCCAGCAGGAACAGATTCCGGATTACCAATTGCGATTTTATCAAAAGTTGGCAACAATTTCGCGATATCTTTCGTATTCGTTTCCGCCGCATTTTTGCTCGGCACAATTAAAACGAGTGTATTTTTGGCAAACTGTTGTTTATCGGTTGTTTGCGCCTTTAAATCATCCATATCTCTTTCGCTCGCAAGTAACACGCCATCAATTGGTGCCCCGTTTTTTACGCGCTCTTTGATTTGGCCAGATCCAGCAAAATCAAACGTTAGCTTTACATTTTTATGCGCCTTCTCATAATCCGTTTTCACATCTTCCATCACATCTTTTAAGCTGGCCGCAACGGAAATGTGCAGTTCAATTGGCTTTTCGCTAGCCGTTCCAGCTTGGTTGCTGCAGCCTGCAAGCACGAATAAGACCGCGAAAAACAAAATGCTTACTTTTTTCATCAAACTACTCCTTTTTATTTCGCTCTTTTTGAATATGTCTAATCTTTTTTCGAATGTTGCGCCAGTCGCGCTCGCTAGGGAAATAGTTAACTTCTACCGTCGGAATTCCGTCATACTGCGCCGCTGCAAAATCGGCAAGAACAAAATCAATCTGGTTCGCTCGCAAATGTTCGGCCACGATATCCGGTTCCGTCATTTCAAAAAGCTCCACCTGATCTTGAAACCTCGAAGCGATAATGCTTTTCAAAAAGCGCGTGTTGCTCACACTTAACTGCGAAGAGACCAAAATGCGCACCGGCTCGATTTCTTTACGCTGCGCAAAAACCAAGCCTTCCCAAAGCGTTCCTAGGAAGAAAATAACCGTTTCGGCTTTCACACGAGAATCAGCAACATCTTTGACCGCCTTTCGAACAGCCTCGCAAAAACTTGGAAACTCCTCTTCTAAAACGCCCGTCACATACCCCCGTTTTGATACAATAAAGCTATCAAACTCTACAAATTGCTCCAAATAAAGCAAATAACTCAAAAGCTGTAGCAAAATCTCATTTTTATTGCTCGGGTAAGGATGCCCGTAATAAACCACAATATTTTCCAAAATCGCCTCGCTCTGGACTAATTTCTCCGGCGCATGTTGCGCAAAGAAACTAAGCGACGCCTCAATATTCGCCTTCCGCTCATAGCCAAGCCCCTGCAACTGAAGCAACTTAATGCCGTAGCGCTCGCCCTCTGTTAGCACGATTCCCGTATCCTTCTCAAGCTGTTTAAAGCTATTTTTCAGGTCAGCCTCATGCTCATAAAACGGAATCGCAATTTCTGCCATATCAATGAAATACCCTTGCCTTATCCGTTCGATGCACACTTGCAGCCAAAAAAATCGTTCCTGCCGCTGCGGATAAACAAAACGGTAACCCACACAAGCTTCATGTGTGCTGATGTAGCGATCAAGCGCCTCCCTGTCATCCGCTTTAAATGGCCAACGCTCCAAACCGAAAGTTGTGTAATAGAGCTGCGAAAAAAAGTAGCGAACTTGCGCCTCATTCCCCGTGATATACACCGGATTAATATTAAGTTCCACGCCGTAAATTTCCATTTTCTTTCGAATCCGATGAATCAACCGGTACAGCGAAGAAGGACTCGTAAACAATTCGTCCGCCCATTCTTCAACCGTCCAATTTTGAGTATAAAAACAGCCAAGCAAAAGTTTTATAGAAAGACTCCGTTGCATAAAATATTGATATAATTTATCGACATGCGCATTTTCAGGTGTTTGAATTTGAATACCTAATTTCCGAGATGTGAAAAGCGTCCATTCGTCCATTAAGTCGTTTTGAATCGCGGCAATGTCATTGTTTAACGTGCGTTTCGAACAATCCAATTGTTCAGCTAAATCCTCTAATTTGTACCACCGATTGTCAGCAATAAGAATTTCTAGAAGCTCCATTCTCCTTCTGGTACTTTTTTCGAGTAAAGTTCGCATGACACTGCCCCCATTATCGTATTTTCGTTCACCATTATTATATCATCTTAGACTAACCCAAAACATTATTTTCCACTAAAACAAAAAGACAAGATGCGAACAACTTGTCTTTTCAATACACTTTATAAGATTGACCTGTTTGAGCACCGTGAACACTCTTTTCAAAAGCACGCGCCACCCGGTCAGCAGGAACTGGAACGAAGCCTTCAAAAAACGGCTCCAAATTTTCAAACGACTCGAGAAGCACATTTGGGCTCACTGTATTAATCCGAATTCCCCGCGGCATTTCAATCGCAGCTGACTTTGCAAAGGCGGTAACCGCCCCGTTCGCCATCGCAGCCGAAGCACCTTGCCTAATTGGATCCTCCATCATAATTCCCGTTGTCAGTGTGAAACTTCCACCATCATTAATATAATCAAGCCCTAGTAAAACGAGGTTGATTTGTCCCCCAAGCTTACTCCGCAATGTTTGTTCATTTTTTTCAGGCGTTAGTTCCGTTAGCGGCGAAAAAACAGCGCTTCCCGTTGCACTTACAACCGCATCGACTTTCCCAATTTGATTGTACATCTCGCGAATGCTGTCCGGGTCCGTAATATCAACATGAATTTCCCCGCTATGTCGCCCAGCCGTAATAACGTCATTTTTCTTTGAAAGCCGATTAAAAACCGCTTTTCCGAGCGTTCCATAGGCACCAATTAGTAGCACTTTCATAAAAACACCTCATTTCAAATGATACGACCAGTATAACACCTCTCATGCTTAAAGGTTTATTTTTTGTTTTTCTCACCCGCATTCGATTGGAAAATATCCACCAAACTTTTAAGCACACGCGGAACTTTCACGCCCATTTGAACGAAATTTTCCAAAATCGAGATTAATTCATTAGCGAGGTAGAAAAAAATAACCGCATCACGAACTAAGTTTTTATTCCCAGTAACAAGGTCCGCCTGATGTGCAATCGCCACTAAAATGAAAATCGCTAATTTGCGCGCGATACCTTGAAAGCCCACTCTACTTCGCAAGTTCCCTCGAAAACCGGCTGTAAGTAGGCCTGCCACATAATCGGCCACGGTGAAGATAAGTAAAACTTGAATCAAAACACTCCCACCTCCGAAGAAGAACGCCACAACTTGAGGAATATTTTGAACTAAATAATCCATAAACATCCTTCTTTCTGTACGCAAAAATGCCATTTGTTTTTCAGCTCAAGCAATACTTTTTCTGAAGGTCAAATGACATTTTTAATCTATTTAAATCTACTATAGTAGAATACTTAACGCAGCTTTTTAAGTCATCAGCGAAATTGGACTTTGCTTAAACGCTTCTTGCAATGAGCCCTGCCGATTTCTTCCATAAATAAAACGTTCGTCTGGAAACCCCTATTTCCTCATAAATCTGCTTATCCGTTTGAACGTGCTTTCGCACCAAGTACTCTTCAGATGAAAAAAGCAACATTTTTTGATCTGCTGTCAAAAAACCTTTCTTGCTATCACCAAGCGCTTCCAAATATTCCAACTCGCACAAGAGCTTCTGTCTATCACGCTCATTTAAATGTTCCTCCAAACGATAAATAATCGCTCGTTGTCGCTTTTTTAATTCCGCGCGTTCCATTCAAATCACCTCTTTGTCACCATTTCGGTGCTTTTTAGTTTAAAAAAAGTGTGTTCTTGCCTGATAAATTTATTATAGCACCATTTTGGTTACATGTAAACAAATTGATGCATTTTAACATATAAAGTTTCCAAAAAGGTTACAAAAGTGGTACACTGTAAACAATCATAAAGCAAGGAGCAAAGGAGCCATGGAATTAAATAAATATGTTGGAAATAAAATCAAACAATTTCGCGAAGAAAAAGGGCTAAGCCAAGAAGGGCTTGCCAAACGCTTAAATACAACAAGACAAACCATTAGCCGTTATGAAAACGGTGAAAGAAAGGCCAATCAAGACGTCTTATTCGAACTTGCCAAGATTTTCAATCAAACAATAGATGCTTTCTTCCCTCCAAGAAGTCAAGAGGCAAAAGATGAGCGCTTAATGACGATTGCAGCTCATTTAGATGATGACGTCACTGACGAGGAATTGCGAGATATTCTTGCTTACATTGAAATGAAAAAACAACTTCATCGCGGGAAGTGAAAATATGTTTGAAGAATTGGTGAATGATTATCAAAACAAAGTAACCATAAAAGAAGAAAAAATGCCTAGCAAATTGCCAGGCTTATATATTAACGGGACCATTTTAATCGACAGTCAAAAAACAGATACCGAAAAGCGCTGTCTTCTAATTGAAGAACTTATGCACTGGAAATACACATATGGCAATATTATCAATCAAAAAGAAATGGCAAATCGCAAACAAGAAATTTTCGCTAGAAGACGCGGATATGAGGAACTCGTTCCACTTGAAGATATTATTCGTTGCTTTTACAATGGTTTTAGAGAATATTTCGAAGTAGCCGAACACCTAGGCGTGACGGAAGAATTCTTAATTCAGACGGTTGCTTTTTACCGAGAAAAATACGGTCCAATGTATAACTACAAAAATTACTTTATTAATTTCGGTAATACGATTGATGTTTACCGCAAATACTAACGCCCGCTTAATCAACTTCTTGTAGTAACATGCAGCACCATCGAAAGGATATTTTTATGAAAAGGCCCAGCCACGATGAAATAAAGTTCACCTTAATTTTTATAGCTGATCCAAGCTTTAATATTTTCATACTTCAAGATGAGTTTTTCATGCGAAATCCGCAATACAAATTAACATTAACCACCTTTTTCTATACCGTCTTCTGGCTTGAAGCAAACGACTACATTTTGCGCCAAACAAAAAGCCGTTTAAACGAAAAACGGTACAAACTCACTGAAAAAGGAACCTCACTCTTACAAAGTTTCGGCCAAATGGAGGGCTTAAAAGATGAGTAAAGAAAAACTAGACTTACTTCGACAGATTGCTTACAAGTACTATATTGAAGAAAAAAGTCAAGAAACGATTGGACGTGAACTCGATATTTACCGGACGAGCGTCAGTCGTATGCTTAAACAAGCAAAAGCCTCCGGAATTGTGGAAATTAAAATTCATGATTTTGATGAGCAGATTTACGAACTTGAAACGGCGCTCCAAGAAACTTTCAACTTGAAACACGTTCGCATCGCCCGAACCGAACCCCATTTTTCAAGTAAAGAAAAAGATGAAAACCTCGCACAAATTGCATCCCTCTCTATAAAAAACATGATCAAGCCACACGAAACAGTCGGCGTCGCCTGGGGTGAAACGCTTGGCAATGCTATCGCGCAAATTGATAACCGCCGCAAAACAATGGCCACTTTTGTCCCAATTGTCGGCGGCCCAAGTCATATCCATTCCCGCTTCCACGTCAACACGCTCGTCTACGAACTCGCAAGAAAATTGGGTGGCACAAGTTTATTCGTCAATGCAACAGTTGTGCAAGAAACAGCGGAACTAAAAAACGGCATTGTTCACTCACAATATTTTCAGGAATTAAAATCCAAATGGGCAAAACTAGATGTCGCTCTCGTCGGAATCGGCGGACTTTTATCTGAGAAAACGAGCAAATGGCGTGACCTTTTATCACCAGAAGATTACGCAGAGTTACGCCTTCGCGAAGCGTGCGGGGACTCATGTTGCAATTTTTTCGATAAGGACGGCAAAGTTTTACACGGTCCACTATACGAACGCACCATCAGCATTGGTCTCGAAAATTTAAGCGCCGTCCCAACTGTTCTCGGAGTTGCTCGGTCAAAACGCAAAAGTCGGGCTATTTACGCGATGCTAAAAAAAGGCTACATCAATGCTCTTGTAACCGATGATGAAACGGCTAAGCTAATTTTGAAACATGCAAAAAGCTAGTTTGCACAAATGTGCAAACTAGCTTTTTTGGCGTTACAACTCGCTTGGTTTCGTCCGCTTTTTACCCCAAAACAGCAAAGAACTTATTTTTTTCTAGCTTATTTTTGCTAAAATGAGGGCAAAAGGAGTGATTTTAATGGAATTTATGCTCGATACTGCTAATTTAGAAATTATTAAGCGCTATGCAGACAATTTACCCCTTGCTGGCGTCACTTCCAACCCTTCTATTATAAAAAAAGAGGGCAAGCTTGAGTTTTTCACGCACATGAAGGAAATCCGAAGCTCCCTTGACCCAACTGCCTCCCTACACGTCCAAGTTGTCGCCACCGACTACGCCGGAATGATGCGCGACGCAGAAGCCATTTTGCGCCATATCGACGACCAAGTTTTCATTAAAGTCCCCGTCACCGAAATTGGTTTACGCGTCATCAAAGAATTGCGCGCCCAAAAAATAAATGTAACGGCCACGGCCATTTATTCGAAAATCCAAGCCTATTTAGCGATTTCGGCAGAAGCCAATTATATTGCGCCGTATTTCAACCGCATGGAAAACCTGAACATCAATCCGCGCGACGCCATTTTGGAAATGAGCACAGCAATTGAGCGGTCGGAAAGTAACACTAAGATTTTAGGCGCTAGTTTTAAAAATGTCGGCCAAGTGAATTCAGCCCTAGAATGTGGTGCCCATGCAGTAACACTAGGCGCGGATATTTTTAAACAAGCGTTTGAAATGCCTTCGATTGAAAAAGCCGTGCACGATTTCACGAGCGACTGGGAAGCTGTTTTTGGCGCTGGACATGTTGTCGCGAAATTTTAAGGTAGTAGAGAAGAATAACCGCCTTCTGAGATTTTTGCAAAAAAATAAGACCGCGAGTCCTGTCTTCCAAACGTTCGAAAACGCCGACAGTACTCCGGTCTTGAGGGTTTGGCACCCAATGGGTTATGAGGGGTTCGAACCCCCGACCCGCTGATTAAGAGTCAGCTGCTCTACCAACTGAGCTAATAACCCGATTGACTCAACGTTCTAATTCTATCACTTTTTTCAGTTTTTGCAAGAAATTTAAATTAGAAAGCTAGGTCTTGAAGGTTTCGCCTCATTTGACCTAGCTTTTTTTCAAAAATTATTCTTTAATCTCTTCTTGCATATCTTTGTTTTGAATTCTTGATTTGCGAATGTAGTAGACGATGATGACGCCGACAAACCAAAGTGGTGTAATGAACAGCGCCACGCGAGTGTCTTCAGCAAGCGCCAAGACAACGAGCACGAACGCTAAGAACACTAAAATCACGTAATTCGCAAATGGGTAAAGCGGCATTTTGAATTTGTTTTTTGCCGCTAGTTCTGGGCGTGTTTTCCGGTATTTTAAGTGTGCGAGAACAGTGATGCCCCAAATGAAAATGAAGCAAACCGTTGATACACTTGTGATGAGTGTGAATACACCTTCTGGCATAATGTAATTTAAAATAACGGCGATTAAAATGATAATTGTCGAGAAAAACAGCGCGTTGGACGGCACTTTGTGTGAAGTCAGTTTCGTCATGGATTTAGGCGCATTTTTTTCTTTTGCTAACGAATAAATCATTCGGCTTGTGCTGAAAACCGCACTATTACAAGCCGAAGCCGCCGAAGTTAAGACAACAAAGTTAACAATTCCTGCAGCAGCCGTTATTCCTACAGCAGCGAAAACCTGAACGAACGGGCTTTCAGCAGGATTAATCGAATTCCACGGATAAATGCTCATAATCACAAGGAGAGCACCAATGTAAAAGATAATAATCCGAATCGGAATGTTGTTAATCGCTTTCGGGATAACACGCTCAGGATCCTCAGTTTCCCCAGCAGTCAGGCCGACAAGCTCAATACCCACAAAGGCAAAGACCACCATTTGGAAGGAAAGTATGAAGCCATTTGCGCCGTTAGGGAAAAAGCCACCGTGACTCCATAAATTTGAGAAGCTTGAAGCTCCAGCGTCCGTTGAAAAACCTTTAATAATCATGAATGTGCCAATAATGATGAGCGCCAAGATCGCAATGATTTTAATAAGGGCAAACCAAAATTCCATTTCCCCGAAAAGTTTAACCGTCGCCAAGTTCATAATAAGCAAAATGACGAGCGCGATTAAGCCCGGCACCCACTGGGCAACATTTGGAAACCAAAATTGTGTGTACAGACCGACTGCCGTTAAGTCAGCCATCGCAATTGAAATCCAGCAAAACCAGTACGTCCAACCCGTTACAAACGCCGCCGCATTTCCAAAATAATCCTGTACGAAATCAACAAATGAATGATACTTTAAATTTGAAAGTAGTAATTCGCCAAGTGCCCGCATAATAAGAAAACAGATTGCCCCTGTAATCATATACGCGAACAAAATCGATGGGCCAGCTAAGTGAATGGATTTCCCTGAACCAAGGAATAGCCCAGTTCCAATTGCTCCCCCAATGGCAATTAGTTGGACATGACGGTTTTTTAGACCTCTTGATAATTCTTGTTTCTCTTCCATTATGTACTTCCCCCTCTTCAGTCTTGGGACTCGCTAAGTTCTTTACCAATTTTGCAGAGCCGTCTGTGTATGAACTTAAATTGATTATTAAGTTATCCTTTAATCATACAATAAAATCAGATTACTCGCAAAATATCATAAAAACAGTAAATTTTTCCTTTTTCACAATGTAAGCGCTATCACTATTTAGATTTTACCATATTCTTTTACAAATTGACAATAAGGACACTTAAAACCATCTATATATTTACCTAAATTTGTTGATAAATAAGGATTTCTTGTTATTTTTTACCTTAACTCCCAAATTGGTTCGAAATTTAGGCCTATTGACTTATTTTTTAAAAGTTTGTGAAAACGCTCCCAATTTTCGGTTTGTACAACAAAAATGCCGACACGCCAATTAAAACGAAGTCCGGCTACCCCATTTTAATCCATATAAAATTTTTTTATGGTATACTTTTCCAAAAGGAGGTGCTTTAGTTGGCGACGTTTACGCTTTTAGATAAAGTTATTTTTGAGAACGCTTCAAATATGGAGCTTAAAGATGAAAACGGGAAAATTGTGGCGCTTATTAAAAAAGAAGTACATTCTGACCGTGAAAAAGACAACTCCTATATTTATACTGCGCCAGACGGCACAATGATTGGCCAAATCCACCGTAAAAACACTGGCATAAAACGATTTATACTTGCTGAATATGAATTTTATTACGAGGGGAAACGCTTCGAATTAAAAGATAAAGTTGGCAACAGCATGCTCTATTTTTCTGTCATAGCAGAATTTCTAGATCAAAAAATTTTAATTGAGGAAAACTTAAACGAAGATGTTGACTTACATGCGAATGATAAACTGCTTGCCACTATTTTAACTGGCGATTCTTTTTTCACGATATCCTTTTCATTTGATGACAATGTCGACACCCATTCCCATCTATTTGTCCTCCTCGTTTTAATGTACTTCATGCTTAAAATTTATAAAGACGAAACTGGTGTTGTTGATGATATTATCGATATTTTTGAAGACTAAAAAAGCATAAATCCCCTATACCACTTCTAAAAATGGATTTTATGGGATTTATGCTTATTTTTTATTAAAATTAGTCTGTTAAGCTAAACGCCAAACACTTTTGACAACATGCGTTTGATTGCGGTCTGGTCCAACTGAGAACATGGAAACTTGAACACCTGTAAGTTGGGCGATACGCTCCATGTAGTGTCTTGCATTAGCTGGTAAATCATCAAGCGACTTAACGCCGGTGATATCTTCCGTCCAACCTGGTAGCTCTTCATAAACTGGTTCGCAGCGCGCCAAATCTTTAAGGCTAGCCGGGAACTCTGTAATTGTTTTGCCGTCAAGTTTATAAGCGACACAGATTTTCAGCGTTTCAATGCCGGTAAGTACATCAAGAAGCGTTAACGAAAGATCTGTTAGCCCGCTGACACGTCTTGCATGACGCACGACAACACTATCAAACCAGCCTACTCGGCGTGGGCGTCCAGTCGTTGTTCCGTATTCTCGGCCAACTTCGCGAATGTTATCGCCAATTTCATCAAACAGCTCTGTTGGGAACGGGCCATCGCCAACGCGCGTCGTATAGGCTTTCGCAACACCGACAACGTGATTGATTTTCGACGGGCCAACACCACTTCCGATAGTTACTCCGCCAGCAATTGGGTTGCTTGATGTGACGAACGGGTATGTCCCCTGATCGATGTCTAGCATGACGCCTTGCGCGCCTTCAAATAGGACGCGTTTTCCTTCGTCCAGTGCATCATTTAAGACGACCGACGTATCGCACACGTATTCCTTGAATTGTTGGCCGTACTCATAATATTCATCTAAAATTTCATCTAAAGTAAACCCTTCTAATTCATAAAAGCGCTCCAAAAGACGATTCTTTTCTTTTAAATTTTGTTCTAGTTTTTCTTTAAATGTTTCTTTGTCTAAGAGGTCTACAATTCGGATGCCGACACGCGCAGCTTTATCCATGTAAGCAGGTCCAATGCCTTTTTTGGTCGTCCCAATTTTATTTGCGCCCTTGCGCTCCTCGTCCGCTTCATCAATGCGAATATGATACGGTAAAATCACGTGCGCCCGGTTTGAAATACGTAAATTCGCCGTATTTACACCTTTTTCATGTAAGTACGTTAATTCTTCCACTAGCGCTTTTGGATCTACTACCATTCCATTTCCAATAACACTGATTTTCTCTTTGTAAAAAATACCAGATGGAATTAGATGCAATTTATACGTGACGCCGTCAAACTTAATTGTGTGCCCCGCATTGTTACCACCTTGATAACGTGCAATTGCTTCTGCATTCTCCGAAAGAAAATCTGTAATTTTTCCTTTACCCTCATCGCCCCACTGTGTTCCAACAACAACAACTGAAGACATGTAAACACCTCATTTTTTGGTCTTTAGCTAACCATTCGCGTTAGCTATTATTTCCATTATTCATTTTACCGTTTCTCCTATCATTCGTCAACGGATATCACGAACGATTTTTTTAGTATTAAAAAAATCGTTCGTTTTTACTTTTAAAAAAATAATAGACCATGAGCAGGTGCGCTCATAGTCTATCTGTCAGGCTTGTTCGCTCCACTAAAACATCGCACGGTGCGTGAAGTGTGACGTATCCAGCTACGCTCCCGAGTAAAATGCGGCTTAGCCTCGACGTGCCGACCGCCCCAACAACGATTAAATCTGCGTGGAACTTTTCATCGGCAATTTCCACGATGGTCGCTTTTGGCGGACCATAATCTAAAATCGTTTCCACGCTTTCTACGCCTAATTCTTTCGCGCGCTTTTCATAATCCGCCAACAACTTTTCTGCATTTTCCGTAAATTGATTGACCGTTTGCCCACCATCAAGCGCCGTCAAATTCGCAAAGTAGAGTGTATCGATAATTGTCGTAATTCCAAGATGCGAGCCGTTGCGCTTTGCCGCTCCTGCCGCTTTTAAAAAGGCCGCTTCCGCAGAGGGTGATCCGTCAATTGCAACTAAAATCCGTTTGTAATTTTCCATGTCAACCACTCCTTTTCACAAAACCTTACCCCTTTTTTTAGCAAAAAAAACAGAGCGATTTATTCGCCCTGCCTAATTTTAAGCCATCTCATCATATCTTACTTCAAGGTTAACAAATTTATTGTACTCCTTCACAAAAGCGAGCTTGACGTCCCCAACAGGACCATTACGCTGCTTCGCAATGAGAATCTCAATCGTTCCATCATTTTCGCCTTCACGGTCATAGTAGTCTTCACGATATAAGAATGCCACAATATCCGCATCTTGCTCAATTGAACCCGATTCCCGAATATCCGACATCATCGGACGCTTATCTTGGCGTTGTTCCACGCTACGCGACAACTGCGACAGCGCAATGACCGGCACCTCAAGTTCACGCGCAAGTGCTTTAAGTGAACGGGAAATTTCCGATACTTCTTGTTGGCGGTTTTCGCCGCCTCGGCCACTCCCTTGAATCAGTTGCAAATAGTCAATGACAATCATACCAAGCCCCGACTCTTGTTTTAAACGTCGACATTTCGAACGAATCTCATTAACGCGAACGCCTGGCGTATCATCAATGAAAATCCCCGAATTGGATAGCGTCCCCATCGCAATCGTAAGCTTCTGCCAATCATCTGACGTCAGCGAACCCGTACGCAAATTTTGCGCATTGATATTGCCTTCCGCACAAAGCATCCGCATAACAAGTTGCTCGGCGCCCATTTCAAGGCTAAATATCGCCACATTTTCATCCGTTTTTGTCGCCACATTTTGTGCAATATTAAGCGCAAATGCTGTTTTACCAACTGATGGACGAGCCGCAACGATAATTAAATCATTGCGCTGAAAACCAGCCGTCATCTTATCGAGCTCTTTAAAGCCCGTAGGAATACCAGTTATATCGCCTTTTCGGTTGTGTAAAATCTCAATGTCATCATATGTTTTAACCAAAACGTCCTTAATGTTTTTAAAAGCACCCACGTTTTTGCGCCCGGAAACTTCTAAAATGCTTTTTTCAGCTTCGTCCATGAGCGCGTCCAGCTCGTCCTCACGCGAATAACTATCCGTCGCAATTTGAGTCGCCGTCCGAATTAAGCGCCTAAGAAGCGCCTTATCTTCAATAATGTGCGCATAATATTCTAAGTTGGCCGCTGTCGGAACCGCACCCGAAAGCTCCGTTAAGTATGGTAAACCACCCGCATCCTCAATCCGACCACCAGCAGCAAGCGCCTCATAAACTGTCAGCACATCTACCGCTTTCCCGTGGTCATTCAAATCAAGCATCGTCTCAAAAATCAGCTGATGCGCCTGCCGGTAAAAATCGTCCGGCATAAGTATTTCAGAAGCCGTAATCAGCGCATTCGGTTCAAGAAATACAGCCCCTAAGACGGCCTGCTCAGCTTCAATATTTTGCGGTGGCGTTCTATCTTGAAAAGTATCCACTGCCCTTAGCTCCTTTTTTTAAAAGTTAGTTTTTCCTTTATTCTTCTGTTACGTGTACTTTCATTGTAGCGTTAACCTCGTGATGTAGCTTAATCGGTACATTCGTGTACCCAAGCGAACGAATCGCATCTGGAAGATCCATTTTCCGCTTATCAATTTTAATCCCAAAATCCTTTTGCAAGGCTTGCGCAATTTGTTTTGTCGTAATCGAACCAAACAAACGCCCACCTTCGCCTGATTTCGCCTTCAGTTCAACCGTCAAGTTCTCCAATTTTTCCTTCAGCGCTTTCGCTTCAGCAAGCTCTTCTTGCGCATCTTTTTCCGCACGTTTTTCTTGCCCGCGCAGCGCGCTCATATTTTTCGCATTCGCTTCCACAGCGTTCCCATTTTTTATCAAAAAGTTTTTCGCGTAACCGTCCGCCACGTCTTTCACTTCACCTTTTTTACCCGAACCTTTTACATCTTTTAGAAAAATGACTTTCATATTATGTTTCTCCCTTCCAATACGCGTCAATCGCGTCTAATAAAGCTTTTTCCGCCTCAGCAATCGTCACACCTTTAAGCTGCGTCGCCGCATTAGACAAATGGCCGCCTCCGCCTAGTTTCTCCATAATAACCTGCACATTAATTTCGCCCAGAGAGCGAGCACTAATCCCAATCATCTTATCAGGACGAAGCGTAACGACAAATGAAGCCTGCACATTTTCCATCGAAAGCATCGTATCCGCCGCCTGAGCCGCAATAACCGTCCCGAAAACTTCATTTTCATGACCTTTTGCAACCGCCAACCCGTCGTGATAAATCTCAAGCGATTCCACAAGTTTACTACGCTGCGTAAAAGTCGCTAAATCTTCTTTAAGAAAATTTTGTACCAAGATGGTGTCCGCCCCAAGCGACCGCAAATAGCTTGCTGCGTCAAACGTGCGTGACCCCGTACGTAACGTAAAGTTCTTCGTATCCACCACAATCCCAGAAAGTAACGCTGTCGCTTCAATTTTGCCCACCTGTTCCAAATCTGGCTGGTATTCAAAAAGCTCCGTCACAAGTTCCGCCGTTGAAGATGCATACGGTTCAATATAAACAAGTACCGGATTTTCCACAAACTCTTCCGAACGACGATGATGGTCAATGACAACCACATGCGAAGCCGATTCCAGCAACTCGCGATTCATCACCATCGAAGGCTTATGCGTATCCACCACCACAAGCAAACTCTTATTGGTAATATTTTCATTAGCCACTTGCGGCGTCACAATATTTTTAATCACATTCGGATACTCTTCAATTTCGGTCATCAGGCGTTCTACGTCCGGACTCATTTTACCCGGTTCAACCACAACATACGCATCACGATCATTCATCTCTGCAATACGCATCACGCCAAGGCTTGAGCCGATAACGTCCATATCTGGATAGCGATGTCCCATAACAAAAACTTGGTCGCTTTGAGTGATCAACTCTTGAAGCGCCTGAGAGATTACCCTGGCACGCACACGCGTCCGCTTTTCCATCGGATTGGTTTTTCCCCCGTAAAAGCGCACTTGACCTTCCGGCTGCTTAATCACAACCTGATCCCCGCCGCGCCCAAGCGCAAGGTCCAGCCCCGACTGCGCAAGATCCGCTAAACTAATCAGATCATCTTCATTATAGCCAATCCCAATACTTAGGGTTAAAGGAATATTTTGTTTAGACGTACGCTCGCGAATGCGATCTAACAACGAAAACTTTTCCTCTTCCAAACGTTCTAACATGGCCTCATTTAGAAATCCCATAAACCGGTCCGAACTAATTCGCTTCAAATAAATTCGGTGCTCACGCGCCCAGTTCGTGAGCATAGACGTCACCAAATTGTTTAACGCGCTCCGGCGTCTATCATCCATGCCCTGCGCCCATTCATCGTAATTATCAAGAAAAATAATCGCAAAAACAGACTTCTCCGCCTTATATTTCTCATTTAGCTCATAATATTCCGTGCGATCATACAGATATAAAATCCGCTCTTCACGTTTAACAATTGTATCAAAACGGTATTCACGCCATTTAATAGACTGTATACCCTCTTGTTCCTCACCTTTAATAACAGCCAGAAATTCTGGCCCGACATCAATTAGCGGCTCTCCAATTAGCTTGTGATTATCAAAATACTTCGCCATGAATGGATTTAACCACTGAATCTTATAATCGTCATCATACAGCATAATTCCCATAGGCATCTCAACAAGTGCATCTTCTTCGCTGCGTTTTATACGATACGTTAAATTAGAAACATATTCTTGCACCTCTTGATTTAAACGATGCTCAAAATAAAACATCGCTGTAATCAGTGCAACGCCTGCAACAAATATAATAACAGCGAGCCACCACTCATAGAAGAAAGTAATGACACACAAAATTATCGTTGCCGCAACTAAGCCATATAATGGATATTTAAGCATTCTTTTCTCAAAAAAGCCTTGCATTTCCATTCAGCTCCTAAACAAAAAATGATAATCCCTGTAAAATGTAGTCGTCCACTCTATATTTTACCTTTTATCGAACAGACTTTCAAATCAAAAAAGGTCAATCCGACTTTTCATACGGATTTGACCTCTATAGTTTCATTCCTCTTATTAACTTACTTGATGCCATACAAATTTCGCCATTAGTCATTGTCAGCTCGCCTGTAGCTTTATCCACTTCATTAATATTATTTTTATTAACTAAAAATGAGCGGTGGCAACGATAAAACGGTTCATCTAATATTTTCTCGACATCTTTCATCTTGGCATAAAACTCGATTTGCCGATTTTTGCCATGCAAAACAATTTTATGGCTTTTCGTAGACGTTTCAAAAAACAAAATATCATCTTGCTTCTCGTGAATTACTTTTTTATCCGTTAATCTAAAAGTAAAATATTTGTCTGGCTCGCGCTCATCTAACATCCGCTGTTGCACACTCCGCAAACATTCATGAACACGTTCCTGAACTTCTTTCACATTATCTTTAATGATATAATCTAACGCTTCCACTTTATAAGTAAAAGTTAGATAGGTTAGTTCTGCATGCGTTGTGATAAAAATAATAAACCCACGTGCATCTTTTTCTCTAATTTTCTTTGCTAATTCAAAACCATTTAAATCGGGTTGTTGCAAATCAATATCTAAAAAATAAAGTCCCATCCCTGCAGATTTTTCAATCTCTTCCAAAACTTCATAAGGATTACCAGAAGAAAAAACAATTTCCATATCAAAATGTTCTAGCATAATAAAATCTTCTATATACTTCGTTAGTCGTTCCCGCTGAATTCTATTATCTTCACATATAAAGATCGGTAACATATATATCCCCTTTTCCTATATGATTTCTAACTCTTGAATAAACTCTCTATCCATCAGTTTTGTAGCTAATGTGACGTTTGAATATTTTTGAATTGTTTCTCTTAAACTGGCTAAACCTAATCCTCGAGCATCACCTTTAGTTGAAAAGCCTTCTTCAAATATTTTATACACAGGCGGCATGTTTTCCGGTATGCTATTGGCAAAAACAATTAATACAGAGTCTTCCCGTTTCACAACAGCCAAACGAATGAAAGGATCTTTACTTTCTGCAGCAGCCTCTACGGCATTATCTAGCAAAATCCCAACAATTTTACATAAATCGATACTCGGCATATTAATCTTATCAATTTCTTCTACTACTTCAACAATCGCATCAATTTTAAGTTCTTGCGCTCTTATTAGTTTAATGGCAATAAGCCCTTTTAGCTCCATTACATGAATGTTTTGAAGTAATGATATTTTATGGTTATTTGAAATCATCGTTTGGTTGATTGGGACGATATTTTCTGAAAAGAACTTCTTTAATCCTTCTATATCATCTTTTTCCATGTATCCCGCCATACTTGAAAGTATATTAATATAATCATGACGAAAAATACGCATTTCCTTATGCAAACTTTCTAGAGTTGTTGTGTATTCTTGCAACTGTTCAAATTGCTCTTGCTGCGTCTTCATCTTGATTTCTTGTATAGCTGATTGAAGTACCATATACAAAATACCAATTAATGTAAGAAAGTAAACAAGAAAAATAACTGTATTTAGGCGTACAATTTCTTGAATAAAACCATCCGCCGCACTGAAAAATATATTCAAATGATAAATAAGCAAAGTAAGAAGCACAACTGCAAGAATCATAAAACCATATTTTCGTTGATTTAAATATGTATATACGCTCCATTTATCAATCACTTTTTTCAAAACAAATGCGATTAAACAAGCAAACAGCATCATGGCGATAGCATAAAGTATAGTGTATCTCAAATCACTTGAAATATCTCCAACTTGAATATTAAAAGCTGACCATAATAACGGATTTAATATATAATCACACATTATTGATATAATAAATGTAATCGAGGGAATTGTTACAGCAAAGAATACAGACTGTTTTTTATATAATAATGCTATAGTAAAAATACCAATGGTAACTAAGTTTAACCAATAAGTAATCATTGGAAAAAGAGGGATAACCGCTATAGCACAGGCTAAGGTGATTAATCCCTCTTTCCATTTTAATAGTCGTCCCGTTAGTATTTGTATTACAATAAAAAATCCTATATTTTGAATTAATATGGCAACAAACAATATGATTTGTGGATTCATGACTAGCCCCCAAAGTTGTTTTACTTTCATATTAATTCTATCATATTTTTTTATCAGAATACTATAGCAAGGTAACTAAATTTTTATTTTTTTTCTAACGTTTTTAGCATCGGATTTTTCGGCTCATAAGTAACACCAAAACAAGATTTTCTCATTGAAGTATTTGCAATCTTCAATCCTTGATCCTCTAGTTTACGTCCAATAAAATTACCCATTTTTTTACTCATAGCTTTCATAATTCTTGTACCTCCTGTTTAATAGTTTATACATTAATGGATGAATCGAAATGACTTGATAGACTGACCCCAACATGATTAGTGTTTTCATCTCTGCAAAAGGTACAAGTAATGTTATTAAAAACAATACTAATGTACATACCATTGCTTTTCTTTTTAAGATTTTTCTTTCTCCTGAACCAATAAGAGGCAGACTTTCTGTGTCAGACGGAGCATAATGAAACATATTGATAAGAACAAAAGCAAACACAACTATGACAGCTATATTATTAGACTGAACGGATTGAAATACAAATGGTCCTAAAACAAACATCAAAAGGCTTGTAATTGTACAGTTCCAGCTTTTAATCGCATGAAGTCCAAAAGAATATCTTCTTAAAACTATAAAAGCTAGATGTGTAATTAAGGTTTCCCAAAACACCCCAATCAGTAAAGCAAGTATGTAGACAAAAGAAATTTTAAATACGTTGATTAAAATAACTTCTACGCCGTACTTCACTTTCAAATACGTTTCTTCATCATTTTGAAAACGCTCTTTTGAAATTAGTTTATCTGCTAATTTTTCTGTCAGTGTAATTTGTTCTGTTGCACTACTCAATATTTTCACCTCCGTCTATTATTTTACCTCTAAATTAATAGTCAAAACGAAAAATGCCCTGAAATGTCCGTTTTTAGTCCTAAATAACCAAAATCAAGTTTTTTTCTCCATTTTTTGTGTAATTGACAGAATTTTAAAATGGGTATTATGACATTATTATAGGGTTTTTAGGCTTAATTAATCTGAAAAATACAAGTTTAATCACCTATAAAAAAGCCCCTTTAAAAAGGGGCTCAGACGGATGACAAACAGCAATCTTCGTTGTTAAAGCCTCCGTTCCGCTCCTCACGTACTCAAGTACGCTCTGGTGCGGTACTCGGCTTTGCCTAGAATCTCACCATTTGTCATCCGTCTGAATATAGTGGGATTACGTTTTGTTTTGTGTTTTTCTATAAGCTAAAAGCCCCTTTAAAAAGGGGCTTTTAGTTATAATTTATTTTTCTTCTGCAACAAATGGTAGTAATGCCATTTGACGAGCGCGTTTGATAGCAACAGTTAATTTACGTTGATATTTAGCGCTTGTTCCAGTTACACGACGAGGTAAGATTTTACCACGTTCAGAGATGAATTTTTTTAGTAATTCTACATCTTTATAGTCAATGTGCGTAATGCCGTTAGCCGTAAAATAACATACTTTTTTACGACGACGTCCGCCTCTGCGTCCTCCAGCCATAATTTCTCCTCCTATTCTCTATCCAAGTGTTTTGGTTAAGCAAGCAAATCCGGTTTAGAACGGCAAATCGTCATCCGAAATGTCGATTGGTTTTCCGTCGCTAGCAAAAGGATCATTGTTTGTTTGCTGATAACCTTGAGATTGAGATTGCTGATTCTGATTGTAACCACCGCCAGCAGGTTCCTGATTATAGCTGTTAGTATTGTTATTACCACCACCGTTATTACTTTGGTAGCCATTTCCACCGCCACTATTTGCATTACGTGGCTCTAAGAATTGGACACTTTCAGCAACGACTTCGGTTACATAGACACGTTTTCCATCTTGGCCTTCATAATTACGTGTTTGAACGCGACCGTCAACACCAGCAAGACTTCCTTTTTTCAGGAAATTTGCTACGTTTTCAGCGGGTTTTCTCCAAACAACACAATTGATGAAATCTGCTTCACGTTCCCCTTGTTGGTTTGTAAATGTGCGATTTACAGCAAGTGTAAAAGTCGCAACGGCAACACCAGAAGGAGTGTAGCGAAGTTCAGGATCTTTAGTTAAACGTCCTACTAAAATGACACGGTTCATCATCTAGAAAAAGCCTCCTCTC
The DNA here is from genome assembly GCF_900186135.1 of Listeria sp. ILCC792. Lineage (NCBI taxonomy): Bacteria > Bacillati > Bacillota > Bacilli > Caryophanales > Listeriaceae > Listeria > Listeria sp. ILCC792. The sequence goes on along the minus strand of NZ_FYBO01000005.1, from coordinate 105,935 downwards.
ATTTAATAAATCAAGAAATTTCTTGAATTAGCTTTTATTCTTCTTCTTTAACGATAATATGACGAATGATATCATCAGAAATTTTTACTAAACGATCAAATTCATTGATAGAATCAGCGTTTTCAGCAGAAATTTTGACGATGTGGTAAAATCCATCACGGAAGTCTTGGATTTCATAAGCCAAGCGACGTTTACCCCATTCTTTTGATTCGATGATCTCCGCACCATTGCTTGTTAAGATTCCGTCAAAACGTTCTACTAACGCTTTCTTTTCATCTTCTTCAATGTTCGGACGAATGATGTAGTTAATTTCGTATTTTCTAGCCATCTTTTTACACCTCCTTGTGGTCTTAGCGGCTCTAATAAGACAAATTGTCCTATCTCTAAATAGCAAATGCATTTAGAAACGAGCAAGGAATAATTTATAATTACTCACAATAAAGTATTATACCATAGTGCGAAACTTGCATCAATAAATTTATGCAAAATCGTTTTCCTATGTCCGGTAAAGTGGCATTGTCATACATCTCGGGCCACCCCGACCACGCGAAAGCTCAGAACTGATAATTTCATGAACTTTAATTCCGTGGCGCTTCAAAAGTTCATTGGAAACTTGGTTGCGGTTATATGTAACAACTTCCCCCGGTTTTATTGCAAGCGTGTTGGCCCCGTCGTTCCACTGCTCGCGGTCAGAGTTGATGGGATCACTTCCGCCGCAAGGAATCAAGTCAATTTCAGGTTCGTTTAAGGCTTCGCTCAAAACGGCTTTTATATTGCTAGATGTTGTAATTTTAATGTCTGCTAGGCGTTTGTCCCACTCCATGATGAACAACTTGAGTTCACTTGAGATGACGCTTGGATGGACGATGAATTGGTTTTTCGCGACCATTGTAAATACGGTGTCTAGATGCATGAAGGCGCGCTCTTTGGGGAGTTCAAACGCGATGACTTGCCGGATGCCTTGATGTTTCTGAAATAAATTTGTCGCGAGCATTTGAATAGCTCGCGGATCCGTTCGCTCGGAAATTCCCACCGCAATCGCTTTTTCAGACAGCACAATTTCATCGCCGCCCTCAAGTGCATATCGGTTATCACGGTCAAACCAAATAGGGGCGTTTTCTTTAAAAAAAGCGGGGTGATGTGTGGCGATGAACTTCATAAAATAGGATTCCCGCTTTCTTGCGGGCTGACTCATTTGGTTTATGGAAAGACCATTGCCAATTACAGCTGCCGGATCGCGCGTAAAATAAAGGTTCGGCAGCGGTGCCAAATAAAAAGGATCCCGATGTTCAAGCATTTCGTCAAGCCGCGCTAGGCGCCGTTTTGGAACCTCCGTTTTCCTAAGCCCCGTCATCACTTTTTGAATAAGTTCTGCAGTCTCAAAATCATTCAAAAAAGATTCAAGATGTTGGGCATTTTCGCCAAACTGTCCGGCTTCTTTAACAGTGTCGCGAATAAAAATTGCGCGCGTATCGCTCGCCAAAATCGCTTCCTCTAGCAAATTTTCTAAGTAAAAAACTTCCGCGCCATTTTCCCGCAACACGTTGACAAAAAAGTCATGTTCTTTTTGTATCGCAGGCAAAAAAGGAATATCATCAAACAATAATTCATGTAAAAATTGCGGCGTTAAATTTTCCAGTTCCCGCCCAGGCCGTTTGACCACCACTTGTTTAAGAGTCCCAATTTCCGAATTGATTCCTAGTTTCATCTTTATCACATCCTCCTTCTATTCATACCCTCTTCCCTAAAATGTGAACACTTTATGTCAATTTTATGTATAAAATTTAACTTTTTTATAAGAAAAATGCATGAAATATCAATTTAACCACTGGTACAAAGCGTTTTTCGATATACATTACTTTATTTAATTTTTTAAAAAGAAAGCGTCGTCTTTGTTATTTTATGATAAAATTTAACATAGACCTTTTTAGGAGGCCATATGTTGAAAAATAAGTACTTAATTACTCTTTTATTATGCATCTATGTTTTATGCGCTGTTGTTATTTTAATTCCATCTTCTACGACTAAAAAACAAACCTATTCCATCGAGAAAATCGCGCAATTGCTTTCAAAAGATCATATTGATATTCATTCGGCTCAAGCGGAATTCAAACAGTCCGAGTTAAAAATTTGTTTACCGATGTCACTCAGCCCGATTTTAAACAAACAGCTTAAAAATGTTGAGAATTTTAGTTTATCGGTTGCTTTTGAGGACCAATTTCGCGATGTGATGAGCTTGCCGACAAATGTTATTCCGATTGCAAACAATCAAGTGGCTTACACGGATCTGTACTCATTCGAAATTTCATTTACGGTTCCGACGAATGCGCGTACTACTGATATTTCTCGTTTTTTGGAAAATACGCACCCTTCTTTGGAACTCCATTTTAAAAATAAAAATAATGAAACAGTCGCTTCACTTACTGATATTCCACTAACGATCCACTTAAATACTTAAACAAAAAAGCGAAAACAAGAAAAGCCTCTAGACTAAAGGACTTCAATTGTTTTCGCTTTTTTTAATTACTCTTTTTCTTGCCAAATTTCGCTTGAAAAAATGATACGAACATTGGAATGACCGATACGAAAATGATACCTAAAACAACGATAGAGAAATTCTCTTTGACGATTGGGATGTTCCCAAAGAAATAACCGGCAAGTGTACACAGAAGTACCCAAACGGTTGCGCCTAGTAGGTTATAATTTAAGAAATAACGGTAATTCATTCGGCTGGCACCTGCTACAAATGGTGCGAACGTGCGGATAAATGGCATAAAACGAGCAATGAAAATTGTTTTTCCGCCGTGTTTATTAAAAAATGCTTCGGCTTTTTCCATTTTCTCCCGATTAATGATTTTTCCAAACCAACTATCTTCTGGTATACTCGTTCCAATTTTTCTACCAATATGGTAATTGACGGTATCCCCAAGTACTGCTGCGACCCATAAAACTATAATAAGCGGAACAATCTTTAAAATTGATCCGTCTAAAACCGCTAGCGCGCCGCCAGCAAATAAGAGAGAATCTCCCGGTAAGAACGGAAAAATAACCAGTCCAGTTTCAATAAATACGATGAGGAATAAGATTACGTACGTCCAAATTCCAAACGTATTAATAATTTCAACTAAATGTTCATCAATATGTAGAATAAAATCAAATAACCACGAGATAAAATCCACCAAGCATTCACTTCCTTTATAAAAATATCTTATTCATTGTATCACAGATTTAACACTCATTTATCCAACTTACGATTGATTTAACAAAACTTTAACAAAAAAATTCCCACAAAAATGTCATTAAATTCGTCAAATTGTCAAAAAATGGCTACATCTTTCATAAAAGAACTATGTTATGTTATACATGTACCAGCGGAAACTGGTCACTGTAAAAATTTCTCATAATTTAAAATAACGTCTTCAGGCACAAGACGTTATTTTTTCGCATAAAAATAGACTGATGGCAGATGGTGTGATTCTTTACCATTTGCCATCAGTCTATTTTATGCTTCCGCTGAAGCTTCTTCATAATTAATAAGTGCGATTAAACCGCCCAGCGCTAAAAGCATGATAGGCACTAGGAACATCATCGAAACGGACATGGTGCCACCAATTGCTGCTGCAATCATCATAACGCCGCCCATGCGCGGTTTATGCGCCACAACGAATGAGCCAACTAAACCGATAGCAGACAATACTAATGCCCCGCTAGTCAGTATATAAAAAGCCACAGATTCTTCTTCAAGCGCTTGTGAAATCCCTGGAATGGTCAAAACCATTAAACTAAAAGCGATACCAAGTGCTGCCCCCAAAAAGCCAAGCAATCCTTCTACTTTCATTATGTCACTCTCCTTTTTATGCTTTTTCTTAATGTTACCACCTTCCTAGGCGGTTCGCAATAAAACGCCTTCATTTTCCAATAAAAATTTCGGCGCCTATCGGAATTGGGACGGCATCACTCGAATGGCCAATTTGATTTGTTTTGAAAACGGGGATGCCATATTTTTCGCCCACTTCAATGAATAGGCGGTCAATTTGCGGACGGAAGCCTTGTTCTTCAGCTTCTGTGAACTGCCCTAGCAAAAGACCTTTACACTGAGAAAAAGCGCCCAGTTGCTCGTACTGGGCAATATACGTGGCCATTTTCGCCTCATTGCCGCTAAGTGCTTCAAACAAAATGATTTTTTGCTTAAAATCGGGCATAAATTTGGTGCCAGCAAGCTTCAAAAAACAGCGGATATTTCCGCCAATCAAAGTCCCCGCAAGGTTCGGCGCCCCCGTAATGAAATCCCCAACCAAACCAGACGGCTCACCCTCCATAAAACAACGCTCAAACTGGCTTAAATCATGGTTCAGATGGAACAGCACTCCCGGTTGCCCCGCCACTGCATAAATACCATTTAAAATGGTCGTTAAATCGCTGTAGCCAACAAATGGCTTTGGATTTTCAGACAGCAATTTAAAATCTAAAAAAGGCAGTATTTGATTCGCAACGTCACCGCCTGAAATATCAAAAATCATTTCAATTTCTTTGTTCAAATAAAGTTTATGAAGTTCATTTGCGCGTTCCTCTGCACTTCCACTGTAAATCGAATTCGCGTGAGCGTAAATTGTATCTGCTTGCACCACTTCCAAACCATATTTTCCTGCTAATTTTTTGTACAACTCTTCCCATTCCAGTCGGCTACTAGACAACCGTCCGTTCGAACAGGCAATCACGCCAATTTTACTTCCGCGTTTTAAAATCATCGAAACGCCCCCTATACGAGCTATTTTATCCAAAAAAAAGCAGAAACGCACGTTTTATTTGCACGTTTCCACTTTTAAATTTTAGCTATTTTTTCTTACCGGCCTCAACGTAACTCATATCGCCTATGGAATCGACTGTAAATTTACCTTTATCATACGTGATTTTTGTGACGCTGGCGTTTTCAAGTTCTTTCTCTTTGTAGTTTTCAGTCATATCCGAAATCATCGCACCGATAGCCATTCCGTGGCTTACAACTAGCACGTTTCCACCACCATTTTTTGCATTTTCTTCCGCGATAGTTTTAAGTTCTTGTTGCATGCGCTTTTTCACAACGTCATAGCTTTCTGCGCTACCAGTTTTATCTAATTTAACGACTTCTGCTAAACTTTGATCTAAATTTACTTTGCCAGCTGCAAAATCTTGCATCATCGTTTCCTGTGAGGGATAACCTAAATTTTTAGCAATATCTGTCCACATATTTTCATTTAAATCGCCCTCATAGCTACCATAACAAACTTCTCGTAATTTAGGACTTTCCTGCACATTTAGCTTTTTCTGTCCTTTTGTATCAAGAACTATTCTTGCAGTTTCTCTAGCTCTTCCAGAATCACTTGAATAGGCTGCTTTAAAATCAATATCTGATACGCCCGAACCGAGTTGTTCGGCAACTTCAACGCCGGGTTCTGTGAGGGGAGTATCCGACCAGCCTTGAACGCGGTGAGCTGTATTAAACATTGTTTTTCCGTGACGGGTTACATAAAGTGTAACTGGGCCATCTGCTTTTTCAGCACTTTCTTTTTTCGAAGTTTCATCTTTTGTGCCACAACCTGCGAGCAACAGTAAGCTTAAGCTAACAAACAACAGTTTCCAAATGTGCTTTTTCATTCCACATTACTCCTTTTTGTTTTTGATTAAGTAGCAAGTTCTAGATGACTAATGTGATTAAACGATCGCCAACTTTGACTGTTTTATCATCAACGACAAGGATATCTAAATATTTTTCTGAGTTTGTCACAATGATTGGTGTTGTAATATCATAGCCTGCCGCTACAATTTTAGCAATATCAAATTCTGTTAGAAGTTGTCCTTTTTCAACACGATCGCCTTGTTTCACGTGTGTTGTAAAATGCTCACCATTTAATTGTACGGTGTCCATACCAACATGCATTAATACTTCGCCACCATCATCTGTTGTAATTCCAACTGCATGTCCTGTAGGGAAAATCGTTGTTATAGTTCCACTTGCTGGTGCGTATAATTTACCTTCTGTAGGAACAACTGCTGCACCTTTTCCAAGTGCGCCAGATGAAAATGCTTCATCTTTTACTTCTGCAAGAGTGATAACATCGCCTTCAATTGGGCTAACTAGAACTTCACGTTCAATCAATGTTTCTGTTTCACGTGGAACATTTTCAGTTGTTGCTTCTGCATTTGCAGGATCTTTAAAACCAAATACATACGTTAAGATAAAACCTAAGATGAATGCTACAACGACTGCGATAATTGCCGCAAGCATTGTACTATCAACAGGAGATCCTGGTTTAATAAAGTTCGGGAATCCGAAAATTCCAAGTCCACCCATAATGTATGATTTAACTTCTGAGAAGCCAATGATTGCACCACCGACTGCACCACCGATACAGCTCATGATGAAAGGTTTTTTAAGTGGTAACGTAACCCCATAAATCGCTGGCTCTGTTACACCAAAAATTCCTGAAATAAATGCTGGAACACTTAGTGATTTAAGTTTTTGATTTTTAGTTTTAATCATAACTGCAAGTACGGCACCAATTTGTGCGAAAGATGCACCAAATGACATTGCTAACACTGGGTCATAGTGTAATTGTGTTAAGTTGTTGATTGCGATTGGAATAAGTCCCCAGTGAAGTCCGAAGATAACAAAAACTTGCCAGAATCCACCTAGGATAAGTCCTGCAATTACTGGACTTAAATCGTAAATCCAAATGGTACCTGCACCTAGCAATTTACCTGCCCATGTTGCAATTGGTCCAATGACCATGAATGTAAGTGGGACAACAATTAGTAGTGTGACAAATGGTACGATGAATGTTTTAATAACATCTGGAATAATTTTCTTCGCCACTTTTTCAACTTTAGAAGCGAACCATGTTGCAATAATAATTGGAATAACAGACGAAGCATAGCTCATCAAGATAACTGGGATACCTAAGAATGTTACATGAATTGGGGATTCAAAAATTGTTCCCGCAAATAACACATATTCTGGTTTTCCAGTTAAGATACCTGCTAATGTTGGATAAACAAGGGCAGCCCCGATGGCCATACCGATGAATATATTTCCACCAAATTTCTTACTCGCTGTGTAACCTAGGAAGATTGGGAAGAAGTAGAATAGACAATCTCCAATAGCATATAAAATCTGGTATGTTCCAGAATCTGCTGTCAACCAACCGAAGGCTAAGAATGCAGCAGCGAAACCTTTAATCATACCTGTTGCAGCTAATACGCCTAGTACTGGTGTAAATACACCCGAAATCATATCGATAAAGCGGTTAAAAATGTTACCTCCGCCACCAGAATCTGCTTCACTAGAACCTTCTGGGTTAATACCGCCTACTTCAAGTACTGCTTTATAAACGTCTGGCACGTGGTTTCCGATAACCACTTGATATTGTCCGCCACTTTGAATAACGGAAACAACGCCATCTAACGATTTAATTTTTTCAGTATTGGCAATTTTCTCATCTTTCAATTTAAATCTTAGACGTGTAATACAATGAAACACGCTATTAATGTTTTCTGTACCCCCGACATTTTCGAGAATATCTTTGGCTAACTGTTCATATTTCATAGCCGACCCCTTCTTTCTTCAAATAGTTTTGGGCAAAAAGAAAAACCTAAACTCATTTGAGGATTTTGCGCACAAATTGCACGTATCCTTCAAATCAGCTTAGGTTTTGCCCAACGAATTGGTAACAATCCTTTGTGATGAGTTAAATATATCATACATAGAAAGCGTTTGCAATACCTTTTTTAAAATTTTTTGACAGGCCTAAACAAACCGTGTTTAGACCCGTCAAAACAACGTTAAGCTAAATCAGTACCGTTTGTTTCAATCACTTTTTTATACCAGTCAAAAGACTTTTTCTTCGAGCGGTTTAAAGTGCCTTTTCCTTCATTGTCGCGATCAACGTAGATGAAGCCGTAGCGTTTTTTCATTTCCCCGGAACCTGCACTGACTAAGTCGATACAGCCCCAAGGTGTGTAGCCTAGAAGTTCTACGCCGTCTTCCATCGCTTCGCCCATTTCGCGAACGTGTTCACGTAAGTAATCGATACGATAATCGTCGTTAATTGAACCGTCTGCTTCCACTTTATCGACAGCACCAAGACCATTTTCTACGATGAAAAGAGGTTTTTGGTAGCGGTCATAGATGGCATTCATCGTAATGCGTAGACCAAGCGGATCAATTTGCCAGCCCCATTCGCTTGCTTTCAAGTATGGGTTTTTAAGTGTCGCAAACACGTTACCTTCAGTTTCTTTATTCACTTCCGGGTCAGCGCTTGTTAGGCGGGAAGAATAATAGCTAAACGCTACGTAGTCAACTGTATGGTCGCGCATTACTTCCAAATCGCCATCTTCCATTTTCAACTGAATATTCTTTTGTTTAAATAATCGCTTGCTGTAGCTCGGATAATAGCCACGTGCCTGCACGTCAACAAAGAAGTAGCCTTCACGGTCAGCTTCCATCGCTTTCCAAATATCGTTTGGATTTGGCGTGTTTGGGTAAGTTGTACCTGCCGCAAGCATACAGCCTATCATGTTTTCTGGATTGATTTCGTGACCTAATTTTGTCGCCATAGCAGAAGCAACAAGTTGGTGATGAATCGCTTGATATTTCATTTCTTCAGGATTTTCAGCGTTTGTAATGTCCATGCCGCCGCCAAACATTGGAATGTGTAGAATCATATTGATTTCGTTAAATGTCATCCAATATTTCACTTGGTCTTTATAGCGTTTGAAAATCGTTTCACAGAAATTTAAATAGAAATCAATCGTTTTGCGGTTTGCCCAGCCATTATAGTCTTTCATTAGGCCTACTGGCGTATCGAAATGATTAATTGTGACAACTGGTTCAATTCCGTATTTATGACACTCGGCAAAAACTTTATCATAAAATTCGAGTCCTTTTTCATTTGGCGCCGTTTCGTCCCCATTCGGGAAAATTCGCGGCCAGCTAATGGACAGCCGGAAACATTTAAAGCCCATTTCGGCGAATAATTTAATATCTTCTTTGTAGCGGTGATAAAAATCAATTGATTCATGGCTCGGATAATAATTGTACTTTGTAGCGAGTGTTTTTTGCGGGTCAACAAGTGCGTCCCAACGACCTTCTTCAACAGAAGGAAGTAAATCCACAAGCGATAAGCCTTTACCATCTTCTAAGTAAGCGCCTTCACATTGGTTTGCAGCAACTGCCCCGCCCCATAAAAAGTTATCTGGAAATTTAAAATTTGTCATGTTGAAGCTCCTCTCAAAATTCATTTGCATCTTCACTATAAAATATGTAATGCATTACAGAGCAAGCTTTTTTTATAAAAAATTTTTCAAATAAATAAAAAACTACCACGTAATGCTGTGGTAGCCTACATTTTATTATTCCTCGGATTGTATGGATAATCCTATTCCTAGATATTCTGGTAATATTTTTACTAAAGCAAAATGTTCTTTGGCAACAAGCTAATTGTTAACAATTAGTATGGGTAAGCTTTTAATACCATGCAATTTCAATTCTGTATACACTTTCTTATTTTCTACAAAAGGCTCTATAGAGTCTTCCATAGCAAATAGTTTCATATCTACTTTCTTTCCATAAAATTTCAAATACTCTTCTTGAAAATCTGTATTCATGAAACTCTTCATTACTTCAACATTTTCATTTTGTTCATTCATAAGACAAAAATATGTTATTTCAATTATCTACCTAATGTCACGCCTCCTGCACTAATTGAATCATTTTTACCATATATAACTAAATTTGTAAATCATTATTATACTAATTAAGATACATACTTTTCAATTTTGTGATGTCTTCTTTAGTTAGCCCGAGACCATCTTTTAAAAACGCGTCCATTGAGCCGTATGTTTTGTCGATTTCATCAAACGCAGCGTTTAAGTAGCTTTCGCGCACATCCATGACGGCTTTCATTCCGTCTGCGGCTTGCTGGTTTTTTGTTTCTGCAAGGACAGCTTGAACGGCTTTTTCATTTTCGTCCGCGCGATATTTGTTGGATAATAAATAGTCCTCCATCACCGTATCTTTTGGCACACCTAGGGCGGATAAAACGAGGGCGGTTCCAAATCCTGCTCTGTCTTTTCCAGCGGTACAGTGCCATAAAACGGCGCCTTTTTCATTTTCGAGCAAAATATCAAAGAACTCTTTGTACGCTTTTCGTGAATTTTCGTCCGTCACGAAGCTTTTATTTGCCTCGATTAAAAAGCTTTCTGGATTGTCCATTGTGCTTAGGCTCTTAATTAAATCTTCCGTGCTTGTGGATGCACCGTTATCCTTCATGACAGAATCGTGTGTATTTTTCACGTTTTGAATGGGTGGATCTGGCTTTTTCTCCACTTCACTATTTGTTCTAAAATCAACAATTTGTTTTAAGTCGTACGTTTTTTTCAGCTTATCGATATCATTTCCAGTCACGGTATAGAGTTCTGCCGAGCGAATTAAACGGTGTGGTTTTATGGTTTTTCCGTCCTCCGTCTTGTATCCCCCGAGGTCTCGCACATTAATAGCGCCTTCGAGTGCAATTTGCTTGCCGGGTACTATTTTTTTCTCCGAAATAGCGTTTTTACTGTCTGCCTTTGCATTTTCATTCGCCTGACACCCTGCGAGTATCAAACTTGCTGAAACAACTGAAATCCCAGTAACTTTCATCCATTTTTTCATATGTAAAATCCCCTCCTAATGCCTATTATAAAGTGCTTTTTTTAGGCTTCGATAAAGGAGAGGTAAATTTCGTGTGAATAATTATGAATTTTATGTGTTTTCTCAAAAAAAAACGTACTTTCCTGAAATAGGAAAGCACGTTTTTACTTTACATTAAATGATTCATGTGCCCAATTTCCATGACCCAATATGAGCCGAGCACAACTACGATTGCGATGAAAGCTGCAAAGAGAATGTTGCCGACTTGAATTTTGCCGTCGCGACCTTCTGTCATGTGCATGAACATGAGCAGTTGCAGTGCCGCTTGGATAAAGGCAAAGATGAAGATGATGACGACTTTTACACTGTAGTCGAGCGTGGAGTAAAGTGCTACCCAAACCGCTACAAGTGTAAGGACGATGGATAAAATAAAGCCAATGATATGCTTCCACGGAACTCCCGTTTCCACATGTGCGCTATTTGTATTTTTATTTTCTGCCATTTTAGTTCACCATCCCTAACAGGTAGACACCCGTGAAGATGAAAATCCAGACAACATCAAGGAAATGCCAATATAGGCTCGAAATGAATACTTTTGATGCTGCACGTGGCGTCAAACCGCGCATTTTTATTTGAATCAAAATAAATGAAATCCAAAACAGACCAATTGTTACGTGAAGTCCGTGAGTCCCAAGTAGAACGAAGAATGCCGACCAGTAAGAACCGACTTTCATCGTCACACCTTCCATCACGTAATGCGCAAACTCATAAATTTCAAAGCCGACAAAACCTGCGCCAAGCAGAAGTGTAATAATCGAATAGACCATTAACATCTTCGTATTGCCTTTACGCATCTCGCCGATTGCAAGACCACACGTGAAACTACTCGTAAGAAGCAAGAACGTCATGATTAAAACGAGGTGTAGCTCAAACATTTCGGACGGTGGGTGCCCGGCATTAGAACCAGCTTTAAACATAACGAAATAGGTTGCGAATAGCGTTGCAAACAGTGCTATTTCGGCGCCAAGGAAAATCCAAAAACCTAAAATGTTTAGTCTGCCTTGCTCCGATTGATATTCTAATGGAAGCGAAGAATTCGTTTTTACAGATTCCATGGGTTACCCTCCTTTATGCCCGTTTCACGTTCGCGTGCATTATGTTCTTCCGTTGCAATAATTTCATCTACTTCAACGTGATAGCCATCGTCTTTTTGGAACGAACGATAAACCATACAGCCAAGAACACCTAATCCGCCGAGAATTCCTAGCCAGTACCAGTAAAACACGAGACCAAACGCTGCGATAAAGAAGAACACAGACATGATAAAGCCTAGCATTGTATTACTTGGCATATGAATCGGCTTATAATTTTTATTATCTAAGTAAGATTTTCCTTTTTGTTTCATGTTGTAGAAATCGTCTAAATCATTCCACTCTGGTAGAATCGCGAAATTGTATTTTGGTGGAACTGAAGAGCTTGTCGCCCATTCGAGCGTGCGAGCGTCCCACGGATCACCAGTAACTTCCCGCTTAGAGTGTTTGTAACTGTAAACGATATTCCAGCAAAGAATAAGAAACGCAGCCCCCATCAGGAATGCCCCGATTGTGGAAATAAAGTTTAACGTTGTCCAGCCATCACCTTGCACGTATGTGTAAAGGCGGCGCGGCATACCGTCAAGACCTAAGAAATATTGTGGGAAGAAACATACGTTAAATCCTACTACGAAAACCCAGAAGAACCATTTTCCGATTTTCTCGTTTAGTCTGTACCCGACCATTTTTGGATACCAGTAAATCAAACCTGCAAAACAGGAGAATACCGTACCCGCAATTAATACGTAGTGGAAGTGAGAAACTAGGAAATACGTATTGTGATACTGATAATCGGCCGCTGCCATCGCAAGCATAACCCCAGTTACCCCGCCGACAACGAAGTTTGGAATGAACGCAAGCGACCAAAGCATTGGCGTGTCAAAACGTATTTGACCTTTATACATCGTAAAGAGCCAGTTAAATATCTTAATACCCGTTGGAATGGCAATCATCATCGTTGTAATCGAGAAGAACGAGTTAACGAGTGCGCCTGAACCCATTGTAAAGAAGTGATGGACCCAAACGAGGAAACTTAAGACGGATATAACAACAACCGCCGCAACCATCGCTGGATAGCCGAATAGTTTTTTGCGCGAGAATGTCGAAATAACTTCTGAAAATATCCCGAATGCCGGCAAAATTACGATGTAAACTTCCGGATGCCCCCAAACCCAGAACAGGTTCGCCCACATCATTGGAAGTCCGCCGTTTGCCAGCGTGAAAAAGGCAGTGCCGAATAGGCGGTCAAAGGACATTAGTGCTAATGCCACCGTTAAAACTGGGAAAGCAAAGATAATAATCAAACTCGTGATTAAAATTGTCCAAGTGAACATTGGCATTTTCATTAGCGTCATGCCTTTTGTTCGCATTCGCATAATCGTGACGAAGAAGTTAATCCCCGTCATTAGCGTACCGATACCCGCGATTTGTACCCCGAGTAAATAGAAATTAATCCCGTAACCGGCACTAAATTCTTCAGCAAGCGGCGCATAGTTTGTCCAACCGGCGTCTGGTGAGCCACCAATAACGAAAGACAAATTGAACAGCATTGCGCCCATAAAGAACGTCCAAAAACTCAAATTGTTTAGGAACGGGAAGGCCACATCACGCGCCCCGATTTGAAGCGGCACGGCAATGTTCATAAGCCCGATAACGAACGGCATTGCCATGAATAAAATCATAATTGTTCCGTGCGTTGTGAAAACTTCATTGTAGTGCTGTGCATCTAAAAATTCCATACCTGGTAAGGCGAGTTGTGTACGCATCATAAGCGCATCTACGCCGCCCCGGAAAAACATTAATACAGCTGCCAGTAGATACATAATTCCGATTCGTTTATGGTCTACTGATGAAATCCACTCTTTAAAGAGCCATTTCCATTTTTTTGTATACGTAAGTAACACGACAATCCCGATGCTGACGAGTGCAATTGAAACTTGTGCACCTAAAATCAGAGGGTCGCCAGTGATGATAAACTCATTCCATTTCATGTTCAAAAGCCCCCTTTTTTATTCGCCCGCGTCATCCGATTCTTTTTTATTAAATTCATTCGTTTGAATATCGTCTTCCATTTTCTTCATTTCGTCATCATAATGCTTATCTTTATGATAACCTGAACCGTTTTTAATAATCATCGGTTCCATATTGTGCCGTTCAAATTGTGGGTTCGTCACCGTCACCGGACGCGCCGGTAATAATGGTGTATCTGAAACAGTCACTTTTACATTTGGATTATGTGGATTTGTTAGCTCAAAGCCAAAACGTTTATACGCGTAGAAAACGTATTCTGGATCGGCCGCTGGATCAACAAAATCATAATGTGTTCCAGAGAATGTTTTTTCTTTTGAACCGCCTGGAATTAAAAGCTTATCGTAAACATCTTGCGTCAGCTTCGGTGACTGCTGCGCTTTTTTAGTCCAAGCCGCAAAATCCTCATCCGATTGTGCAATCACATTAAAGCGTTGCTCGTGGAAACCTTCACCGTTAAAGTTTGAATTTCTCCCTTTAAACGTTCCTTCTTCATCTGCTTGCAGATAAAGATTCATCGTCATACCTGTCATCGCGTATTTCTGACCACCAAGTTGCGGCACCCAGAAACTCGTCATTGTATCAACAGACGTTAGTTTAAATAAAACGGGACGATCAGTTGGAATATGTACGTAGTTTACCGTTTCGATACTTTCCTCTGGATAACTAAAGAGCCATTTCCAGTCAACGCTTGTCGCATAAATAACAACAGGGTCTTTATGAGAAGTAACTTTTGGTGCTTCCTCACCCGCATAAATTGTTTTTACAGTCGGAATAGCTAGCGCAATAACAATGACAACTGGAATTAACGTCCATAAAATCTCCAATTTTCTGCTACCGTGCATATCCGGCTCATAATTTTTTGGGTTTTTACGTTCACGATATTTAAAAAGAATAATCGTAAACAATACAAAAATTGTCAAAACGATAATAAGCATAAAAATAATGGAATACAAAATCAAATCGCTTTGACCTTTTGCTACAGGCCCTTTTGGATCTAGTACTGTTAAATCACCACAACCGCCAAGTACGCCAACAGCAGCAACTAGCGTGGTTAGTAGGAATGATTTTAGTAGCTTCGACACCCGAATCCCCTCTTTTCCATTTGATGTGTGTTTTTTGTGTGTATTTTTGCGCAAAAATACAACTTCTAAAAAATTGTTTTCAAATCCCTTTTTAAGTTTCACATTCTAAATATATCACAAACTTTTAAAGTAATTAAAAAACTTTAAATCCATACTCGCTTTACATTATAGCTGATTTTTCTTGTTTGTTCAAAAACTTGGCATATGATTTTTTTCACAAACTACAAAAAAAGAGACTTGCTACTAGGATATTCCCTAAAACAAGTCTACTTATTCCACACTTTTAATCTGAACTTCGCCAACTTGAAATGGCAGAGGCTTTATACCTACTTCCACCCAATTTGCAGTCACTTCTGCTGCTAAATCTTGATTTGGAATGAGCGCAATCCCGCAATCGCCGCCACCTGAACCAGAAGATTTTCCTACACCCGAAAAACTTTCCGCCACATTAGCAAGCTCCGAAAGCAAGCTCGTTTCAATGCTAACACCTGCGCTATTACCAAGTTTCTGCAAAATCTCGCGGTTTTTTCGAAGCGCCGCAAACATTATTTTCACGTCTTGCTCTTTAATACCCAATAAAAACTTTTGAACAGCTTCTTCGGATTTAAATAGGAAATCAGCATATTTTTCGGGTTGCTCTTCTTTGAAAAGTTGGATTTCCGCAACTAAACGGCCGGTGCTGACTGGATTTCCCGTCCAACCTACTAAAAATGGCATTTCAAAATTAGGTAGTCTTTCAATTTTTAATTTCGGCCATGGATTTGCCAAAAACCAAGCGAGTGATTTGTACGGCAAATGCATTTTGACCCACTCCTGATCAAATGTCGTGTACGCAATTAATCCGCCGTATAAACACGATGCAATGTCACCACAAGAACCATTTCCTTGAACAACAAGGTGCGACAAGGCAGCCATTTTAAACTTGGTCAACATTTCCGTATCAGGCGCAAATTTTTCCATTAAAGCGGTTATTATCGCCGTTGTAACAGCAGCACTAGAACCTAAGCCAAATTTAACACCATCATCATTCACAAGTTCCGTTTCAATTGTAATTTTAATCGGTGAAAGAGCGATTTTACGGATTTTCAAATAAGCCGTCGCCGTATTAATTGCCAGTGCTGTAAAAGCAAAATGATCACCCTCCGCTTTGAGTTCCCCGCCTAGAGGCCACGAAACCGCATCATTGTAATGTGGAATAATCAGCTGGTTTTTTGCAGCATCTTCAATCGTCAGCGTAATATATTTATCAACAGCCGTTAAAACCGCCGTGTGACCTGATTCCACGACCGCATATTCGCCCGCAATATAAAGTTTTCCTGGAACTTTCACTTGAATTTTAGTCAACTCGAATCACCTTTGCTCCCTCTCCAGCGTGACAAATATGAGCGTCTTTAACAAATTTTCGCATACGCTCTGCTACTAAATTTTCATTTTCTCGCAAACAAATTACCTTTACATTGGGCCCAGCATCCATCGTAAAATAAGCGGGTATGCCTTCTGCACGAAGTTTTCGAACTTCCTCCATGACAGAAATTGAAACAGAGCTGAAATATGTGAAAGGTGGCTTTGCGCCTAAAGTTGTCGCATGCATCTTCATTGCATTATGTTCGAGAATTTCGCCAACTTCTACAAAATTTTCGGATAAAAACGCGTTTTTAATGTTGCGTAAATCTTCTTCCGCCGTCTGAATCCATTCACCAAAAAATGGCGAGGTCAAAACGGTGGACTTCATTCCATCGCGGCTTGAAATAGCTTTCTCTTCGTCAGATACAACCGCCACCACAACGGCAATTTTTTCCGTTAAATTGCTATGAAATGGGACTGCGAACGAGTCGCGGCCGTCTGAACGTGTGCCTTTTTGCCAAATCGCAAGGCCGCCAAATAATGAGCGGGTCGCTGAACCCGAACCGCGCCTAGCGAGCCGAGATAAATTTGCCATGTCATCTTTTCGACCAAGCGCTGCTGAACTCGCTACTGCGAGAGCGGCAAATGCAGATGCGGATGAGGCGAGTCCGGCGGCGGTTGGAACGTGATTAACCGAATCAATTTTTGCAAAGTAAGGCACATCAAATTCAGCACGGAGCACATTTAAAAATTGCGCCACTTTCGCGTCTTGTTTCACTTGGCCGTTTAAGCTAAACGAATCGTTTTTTGCGTCCTCTAGCCATTCCACAGTCGTCTCGGTATAAAATTTATCCAAAGTAATCGATAAGCTACTATTCGCGGGTAAAATCAGTTTTTCATCGCGTTTGCCCCAATATTTAATGAGCGCTATATTCGTGTGAGCTATCGCTGTTGCTTTCATGATTACCTTCTCCAATCGTAAAAATCCATTCTTGTGCTGCGCCTGCATTTTTCAGAGCTTGCGCGACTTTTTCCGCCTGTTTTGCGCCCGCAACTAAAGAAATCATGCAACCGCCTCGGCCTCCGCCAGTTAACTTCGCACCTAAAGCTCCGTTTTGTAGAGCGACACGGATTAATTTTTCCAGACTCGAATCACTCACTGTCAGCTGTTCTAGAAGGTTTTGCGCCTTGTTCATCTCCGCCCCAATGATTTTCAAATCGGGATTATTTTCAAGTTGCCCTCTTATTTCCCGGGAAATATTTCCAAGTTCGGCAATAAATGGCCGATATTTTTTTGGATTTTCTTGCAATAAGCGTCCGACATCACTTACGGCAGAGCGCGTTTCACTAGGAATACCAGTATCTGCCACCACTAAATAGATTTTCTTTTCAAAATGAAGTGGCTCGAGCGTCTTGTTTTTTTCAAACCAAATTGGTTTGCCCGTTACAACTGTGACCGCGTCCACGCCACTTGGATTCCCGTGGGCGATTTTTTCTGATTGATTGACCAGTTCGAGCAATTCGCTGTCGGAAATTGTTTGCTCAAAGTAGGCGTACAGTGCGCGAGCGATGCTAGTCGATACGGCCGCGCTTGAGCCGAGTCCTCGGCCGATTGGTACTTCACTTAAAACGCGAATTAAAACAGGGGTCTGGCCTAGTTTGTCCAAAATCGCGACAACCATTTGTTTAATTCCCTCAAGAAAATCGGGCATATTTTTTAAATCACCTGTGTAAAAAGCAGATGAAAATTTCGTTTCTTTTTCAGTTTTTATTACTTCGGTTTGAATGACAGCTTGCGCGAAGGGGATTGAAATTGCTGGTTCCCCGTAAACGACAGCATGTTCACCACATAAAATTAATTTTGCTGTAGCACTTCCAGTCGCCAATCGGCTCCATTCCTTCCTACATTAAAATAACGTTGTAACAATCCACGGCGCTGCATAAAGCGTCATAAAGAGCACACCAAAATTAATACCAAGTCGGCTTAAAGCTCCTGATACAATTGCTACAAGTAAAACTCCCGCCATATTAATAAAACCGCCGTCCATGTAACTTAACATCATGACGAGTGCAATGAAAAGTCCCAAAATGGCTTCATGAGGAATGTATTTAAATACAAAACGGCAAATTTGTTGGGAATACTTCATGATAACATAATATGTTAGTCCAAGTCCTACTACAGAACCGATAATCGTTGCAACCGTAAATTCCGACATCGATAAAATGTGATACATGTTATGATCGAGCGTAAAGACGGGCGGCGCATTAAACAACGGATTGGCCGGCCCAATTGCAACGGGTGAAAGCGGCACACCGAGCGCAATTAATGGAATTAAAAGACCTGCTAAATAAGTGGAATGCGCCAAACCTTCCATGCTTGCTAACGCAATTTTAGCTTTTTTAATCGGGTCTTTTACACGGCTTACAACACCTTCTCCGAATAAAACGGTCATCCCGACAGGACTCATGAAAAACGTAAAGCACCCAGCGAGCGAAGTCCCAATTGTTGCCCATGATTCTTGCTTTGTTAGAACTTTAAATGGGTTAGGAAAACCTTTTTGCCTCCCGACATTTGCAATCGTAATTTCCCGTTTTGCGTGCTTTGGAAGGGCATCGCGATATTCTTTATTGAGCAGTGAAATGATACTGAAAATCATTGGGCCAATGGTAATTCCAAGGAAAAAGGAAATGGTAACGGTTTTTCCTTCTGGAATGGCGCCAATTCCCCAGTACAAATAACGTAGGCCTTCAATTAGCAAACCGAAGGGTAAGATAGCCAAAATCGAGAGTATTTTATTTTTACTCATAAGCGCTAAGAAAATTGCCCCGACAAAAAAGACGGGCGCGGCATATTTGGTAATAACTTCGGACAGTGGGGCGAGTAGTGTGGCTAGCCCTAAACTAACAGGAACAGCGATAATCGTCCCGATGGCCGCGCCTGAAGCCATTTTTCGAATCCCCACAACCGATTGTCCTGCTTTTTTAAGTGTCAGCCCATATGGAACCATCGGCGAAGCCATGACCCCGCCTGGTGTCCCTGCAACGGCGACAGGAACCGCATCAGTCAAATTGAGTGTTACGACTGCCGAAACAAAAAAAGCGAGCACAACCATCGGCGAAACGCCTAAAAGGACGAGCGCAAGCGTAACAGGCGCCAGAACGGCTGTTTCATCAGTTCCAGGCGCAATGCCGATAATCGTGTAAATACCAGCCGCCAAAACAGACGCTAAAATCATTTCGATGACAAGTTGGACGGTCATTTTTCAACATCCTCCGTTTCATCAATTTCTTTTAGCGTACGCTTCGGTTTAATAATAAAACTCGAAATAATAAAACCTACAATCGCTCCACCTAGGCCGAAAAATAGGGGTAACGGTGCTTCATTAGGCGCAATAAAATAACCGCCCATTGTGAAAACAACACAAATGAATGTCGCTAAAACTAAATCTTTTATGTGAACAAGATCCGCCCAAATTTCAATATTTTGAGCATCATCTTTCTTTTTTGGCATACTTTTTTCCTGCTTTCCAAATGAATTATAAATCAAACCACTATCTGAATATCATAATCATTTATTGATTTTTTTTCAATATCCGCACAGAAAAAGTTCCAAGTAAGTTGAACTCACTTGGAACTTACTGACTTTTTTACAAGTCTTCGCTTGGACCGTCTTCAAAGCTCTCATCTGGAACTTCTGTTTTTAACACTTGTGGATCCTCTTCTTCTAAATCTTCTTCCGTTTCATCTTCTTTTGGAACTTTCGCTACTGTGGCTACTTTTTCGTCTTCATCTAAACGAATTAGTTTAACGCCCATAGCGCTCCGTCCTGTTTGAGAAACGGTATCAACTTCAAAACGAATCAATACGCCGCTTACGGTCATAAGCATAATATCTTCTTCGCCAGTTACAGTTTTCATTGCCACTAACCGACCATTTTTCTCTGTAATAGAAACGGTTTTGACACCCATACCACCGCGATTACGTAGTGGATATTGCTCAGCTGCGGTTTGTTTCCCGTAACCATTTTCTGTTACAACAAGCACTTTTTCATCGTCTTCCAAAATTTCCATTCCAATAACTTCATCACCGGAACGAAGACGAATACCACGAACTCCAGCAGCCGTACGTCCCATTACACGAATATTATTTTCTGGGAAATAAATTGATTGACCATCTTTTGTTGCGATAATCATATTCTTTTGGCCATCTGTCATTTGAACAGAAATAAGTTCATCATTTTCACGAAGTTCAACAGCGCGAAGACCACTTTGACGAATTTTAGCAAATTGCGAAAGGGTCGTCCGTTTAACTACACCGTGTTTAGTCGTAAAGAATAGATAGCTATCATCTGTAAACTCGCTTAAATTAATAACCGCATTCACTTGCTCTTGGCTTTCAATTCCAAGTAAGTTAATGATTGGAATCCCTTTTGCCGTACGACCATATTCTGGAATTTCATAACCTTTCGCACGGTAAACTTTTCCTGTATTTGTAAAGAAAAGTAGCGTATCATGTGTGCTCGTCGCCACAAGATGTTCTACAAAATCATCTTCATGCGTAGACATACCTTGGACACCGCGCCCACCGCGCCGCTGACTGCGATACGTAGAAAGTGGCAAACGCTTGATATAGCCGCGTTTTGTTAAGGTCACAGCAACTTCTTCTTCTGGGATTAAATCCTCGTCTTCAATGCTGACAAGGTCACCTGTTAAGATTTCTGTGCGGCGTTTATCAGCATATTTCAATTTAATCTCTTCTAATTCTTCGCGAATAATTTCTAAAATACGTTCTTCATCAGCTAAAATCGCTTTTAATTCATTGATAAGTGCGATTAGATTTTGATATTCTTCTTCAATTTTTTCGCGTTCTAAACCAGTCAGGCGTTGCAAACGCATGTCTAAAATGGCTTGCGCTTGTTTATCAGAAAGACTAAATTGCGTCATTAAACCTTCTTTTGCCGCTTCAGTCGTTTTAGAACTACGAATGAGTTGAATAACTGCATCAATATTATCTAGCGCAATACGTAAACCTTCTAAAATGTGGGCGCGCGCTTCCGCTTTACGGAGTTCAAATTCCGTACGACGGCGAATAACGACCTTTTGATGTTCTAAATAGTAATACAAAATTTCTTTTAAATTTAAAACTTTAGGGTGGTTATCTACGAGCGCTAACATGTTAATGCCGAATGTTGTTTGTAAAGCTGTCATCTTATACAGATTATTAACGATAACACTTGCGCTAATATCGCGACGAACTTCAATAACAATTCGCATACCAGAACGGTCGGACTCGTCATTTAAATCTGTAATTCCGTCAATTTTCTTTTCACGCGCTAATTCCGCAATACGCTCAATCAAGCGGGCTTTATTCACTTGATACGGAAGTTCAGTAATAACAATTGTTTCTTTCCCGTTATTTTTCGTTTCAATATCTACGCGGGCACGAACGGTGATAGAACCGCGACCAGTTTCATAAGCGCGGCGAATACCACTGCGTCCCATAATCATACCAGCAGTAGGGAAGTCTGGTCCTGGAATATGTTCCATTAAATCACGAATTGTAATTTCTGGATCATGACTAAGCGCTAATACGCCGTCAATTACTTCACCAAGATGATGAGTCGGAATATTTGTTGCCATTCCAACCGCAATACCTGAGGAACCATTCACTAATAAGTTTGGGAAACGCGCAGGTAAAATGACTGGTTCTTTTTCAGAGCCATCATAATTATCGACGTAATCAATTGTGTCTTTATTAATATCTCTTAAAAGTTCCATTGAAATTTTGGACATACGTGCTTCTGTATAACGCATTGCCGCAGCCATATCACCATCGACAGATCCAAAGTTCCCGTGACCGTCTACAAGCATGTTACGATAACTAAAATCTTGTGCCATACGAACCATTGTAAAATACACAGCTGTATCACCATGCGGGTGATACTTACCAATTACTTCACCGACGATACGTGCCGATTTTTTATACGCTTTATCAGAAGTCATTCCTAAATCGTTCATCGCATATAAAATACGACGATGAACGGGTTTTAACCCGTCTCGAACATCAGGAAGTGCACGTGCCACGATAACACTCATCGCATAGTCGAGAAACGATGTTCGCATTTCTTTATTTAGATTCACTTCAGTTATTCTTTGATTCGGTGTTTCTGCCATTTTAAGCGAAACCTCCCTTTCCGTTTGTCAAGCTTATTCAAAATTATTTCCCGGGAAATAATTTAAATATCTAGATTTTTAACGTATTGTGCATTCTCTTCAATAAACTTACGTCTTGGTTCAACGCGGTCACCCATTAACATCTCAAACGTTTCATCAGCATCAATAGCATCATTAATGCTTACTTGTAGCAACGTCCGATTTTCTGGATTCATCGTTGTTTCCCATAATTGTTCAGGGTTCATTTCCCCAAGACCTTTATAACGCTGAATGCTATATTTCTCGCCGTCTAAATCTGCCAAGTAGTCTTCTAGTTGTTTATCGGAATAAACATATTCCACTTGCTTCCCGTGCTTTATTTGGAAAAGAGGGGGTTGAGCGATATAAATGTAACCAGCATCAACAAGCGGGCGCATATAGCGGTAGAACAATGTGAGTAGAAGGGTACGAATGTGCGCACCATCTACGTCGGCATCGGTCATAATAATAAGTTTGTGATATCTCGATTTGGATACATCAAAATCACCGCCAAAACCAGTTCCCATCGCTGTAA
Organism: Listeria sp. ILCC792; assembly: GCF_900186135.1. NCBI lineage: Bacteria > Bacillati > Bacillota > Bacilli > Caryophanales > Listeriaceae > Listeria > Listeria sp. ILCC792. The sequence goes on along the minus strand of NZ_FYBO01000005.1, from coordinate 82,995 downwards.
AAATCGTTCGAATTTCTTCGTTAGCTAAAATTTTATCTAAACGCGCTTTTTCTACGTTTAAAATTTTCCCACGAATCGGTAAAATTGCTTGGAATAAACGATCACGACCTTGTTTTGCAGAACCGCCGGCAGAGTCACCCTCAACGATGTAAAGTTCGCTAATTTCCGGGTTTCTTGATGAGCAGTCGGCCAGTTTACCGGGCAAGCTTGAAATTTCAAGTCCACTCTTCTTACGCGCCACTTCACGAGCACGTTTAGCTGCTAGACGGGCGCGAGCGGCCATTACGCCTTTTTCAACCATTTTTTTACCCACATCAGGGTTTTCCATCATAAATTTGTTAAGTGCTTCTGAAAACAGTTTATCCGTAATCGAACGCGCTTCGGAGTTACCAAGTTTCGTCTTTGTTTGCCCTTCAAATTGTGGATCTGGATGTTTAACGGAAATAATTGCAGTAAGACCTTCGCGGACATCTTCACCAGACAGGTTTTCGTCGCTGTCTTTAAACAGCTTATTTCGTCTCGCATAATCGTTAATAACACGCGTTAATGCGGTTTTAAAGCCGGATTCGTGTGTTCCACCTTCATAGGTGTGAATGTTGTTCGCAAACGAAATAATCGAGCTTGAGAAGCCTGTATTGTACTGCATGGAAACTTCAACCATAATGCCATCACGTTCACCTTCAATGTAAATCGGTTCCTCGTGAATGACTTCTTTTGCGCGGTTTAAATGTTCCACGTAGGATTTAATTCCGCCTTCATAATGATATTCATTTTTCGTTTCATGTTCTGCACGTTTATCTTCAATGGAGATTTTTAAACCGCGATTTAAAAACGCTAATTCGCGCGTACGCGTACGAAGTGTTTCATAATCAAATTCAACAGTTTCAGTGAAAATTTCTGGGTCTGGTGTGAAGTGAACAATTGTTCCACGGTAATCGGTTTTCCCTTGATTTTCCATATCCATCACAACATTCCCACGTTCAAAACGCTGATAGAATTTTTCACCGTCACGATGAACGGAAACTTCTAAACTTGTCGAAAGGGCGTTGACGACTGATGCACCAACACCGTGCAAACCGCCGGAAACTTTATATCCGCCACCGCCGAATTTCCCCCCAGCGTGAAGAACAGTGAAAATAACTTCTACCGTAGGACGGCCAACTTTTTCATTAATACCAGTTGGAATACCACGACCATTATCTTTTACTGTAATACTATTGTCGCTTTCAATCGTGATTTCAATTTCTGTACAAAATCCAGCGAGTGCCTCATCAATTGCGTTATCGACAATCTCCCAAACAAGGTGATGCAAACCGCGTTGACTTGTTGAACCGATATACATACCCGGACGCTTTCTAACCGCCTCTAAGCCTTCTAATACTTGAATTTGATCATCACTATAATCAGATGCATTTTCTTGTACATTTGAAATATTTTCTTCTGACATTTAAGTTCCACCGCACTTTCTTTATTTCTAAAATTATATCAACCTAGTAATCAGGATTTTTTAATGTGGCCATTTTCAACCATATACGTTGTGGCTTTCGTAAGTGTTTCATGATTAATTCCGCTGACACTCGTTGTCGTAACAAAAGTTTGAACTTTACCCGCAATCGCATTTAATAAGTGAGATTGCCTAAAATCATCAAGTTCACTTAAAACATCATCCAGCAGGAGTAAAGGGTATTCGTTTGTTTCTTCATGAATCAAATCAATTTCAGCGAGTTTAATAGATAGCGCCGTTGTTCTTTGCTGCCCTTGAGAGCCAAAAACCTGAACATTTTGCCCATTAACATAAAATAGAGAATCATCCCGATGTGGTCCAATAAGCGTTACACCTCGGTCGATTTCTCTCTGCCGAATCGTCTTCATTTTTTCGAGTAAAGCTGAGATGGAATCTCCTTCTTCAACTAGCGATACTGAAGGTTCATAACTAATTTTAAGCGTTTCAAGCCCCCGTGAAATATCATGATGAATGGGTGCCGCATAACTTTCGAGTTTTCGAATAAATGCATCACGCCGTTCAGTTAGGCGAACGGCCACTTCCGCAAATTGCTCTGTTAAAATATCCAACATGACCGCATCGTATTTTTTCTTCATTTGGGCGAGCTTTAAAAATTGATTGCGTTGCTGTAAAATCCGCTGATACACACTTAAATCGTGCAAATAAACGGGTTGCATCTGACCAATTTCCATATTTAAAAATCGACGTCTAACGCCTGGTGCACCTTTTACAAGTGATAAATCTTCTGGTGCAAACATGACCACGTTTAGGTTTCCTACATATTGGCTCAATTTTTTTTGTTCCAAATGATTAACCTTTGCTTTTTTACCTTTTTGGGAAATAGTGAGTTCGAGAGGGACGCTTTGACCGTGCTTCATGATGCGACCTTCAACTTTTGCTGCGTCAGAATCCCATTTAATAAAATCTTTATCGTTCGTTGTTCGATGTGATTTTGCTAACGCTAGAATTAAAATCGCTTCAAGCAAATTCGTTTTTCCTTGCGCATTTTCGCCAAGAAAAACATTAACAGATGGATCAAATTCGAGCATTAACTCTTCATAATTTCGAAAATTTCGTAAGACTATATTTTCTAAATGCATCTTTCTACACCATTACAGCGCCTGTTCAATTTTTACTTTTCCAGTTCCCGGAATAAGTACAACATCGCCATTTCTCAGCTTTCTCCCGCGTCTGTTATCCTGCTCACCATTGATATATATCGGATGTTCGCTTAAAAAAGCTTTTGCCATACCGCCTGTACTTACAACATCAAGCATTTGTAGCAGTTGCCCGAGTGTCACAAATTCACGATCGATTGTTATTACATTAGCCAAATTTTCACACCCAATCATTTTTTATCTCTACCTTTCTATTTTACTAAACTTTAGCCATAATTACAAAGTTTATTTTCGTATAACTCAATTATGGCTTTTTTTACTATTTCTAGTGGGGGGATATTATTTTCTTAAAAACTAAAAAAAACGCCTTTCTGTGACGTTTTTTTAATTTTTCCTATTTTTTTCGAATAACAGCCTTTTTTTGCCAAGCACCTGACTTATAGCGCCAAAGTCCAAGCATTGTTGCCGTAACCCAAGCAACTGGAGTCGCCCACCATAATCCTTCATAGCCCATAACTTTAGAAAGTGCAAAACCAATAATAAGCCGTGAAACAAGTTCAAAAATCCCCATCATTAGAGGCACAAGGGCATCGCCAGTACCACGAAGCGTTTCACGTACAACAAACAAAATCCCCACAACAACATAAAACAAAGACACAATAAGCAAATAACTCACACCAATCTCAATCACTTCTTTTTCTTTTCCGTCTACAAAAAGAAGTAAAAACTGTTTCGCGAAAAGCTGCACAATGAGTGTGATAACTAAACTTGTTATGGTGACAACTTTAATACCCGACCAAAAACCTTTCTTTACGCGGTCCAGTTTGCCAGCTCCAACATTTTGTGCGGCAAATGTGGAAGAGGCAGCGCCGAAAGCAATGCCTGGTTGGTAGGTGAGGGAGTCAATTCGGCTGGCAGCGGTATAGGCCGCAACAACTGTCGCTCCGAAGCCATTGATTAAACTTTGAATGGCCATATTCCCGATGGAGATGAAAGCCCCTTGAAGCCCTGAAGGCAAACCTATACGAATCATTTCCTGCAAAAGAGGTTTATGTATTTTAAAACGATCTCGCTGAATGCGCATGTAGGGAACATGTTTATAAGCGTAGTAAATGCAAAGTATCGCGGCAATAACTTGTGATAAAACAGTCGCCCAAGCTGCGCCTTGCACACCATAATCCATCCAAACAACAAAAACAAAGTCGAGGAAGATGTTCATAAGTGACGAAAAAATAAGAAAGAGGAGTGGGGTAATTGAATTTCCAAGTGCACGTAAAATCGCCGAAACTCCGTTATATAAACTCATTGGCAAGATGCCGATGAACAAGGTAGTTAGAAAAATATTAGCGTCATTCAATATATTTTCTGGCGTGCGCAGTAGAAGTAGTAATGGTTTCGCGAGTAGCACCCCCACAATGGTGAAGAAAATTCCCGCAACAACAACTGCGATAGAAGCCGTTGCAATGACATCTTTCAATTTATTGTAATCTTGAAACCCAAAATATTGCGCCACAACAACAGCAATTCCACTCATTAAACCGATGATGAGGGAAATCATAAAAAAATTAATAGCGCCGGTTGCACCAACTGCTGCGAGGGCGTCGACGCTAACAAATTTCCCTACAATTACCGCATCAATCATAATGTAGAGTTGCTGAACTAGATTGCCGAGTAGCATTGGCATGGCAAAATAAAAAATTAATTTTGTTGGATTTCCTTTAGTCATATCTTTCATCAAAACGTAAGCACCTCTTCAAAAAGAAAACCCACCAAATCAGGCGGGCTTTTAATTAATACGTACGAACAGGTGTAATAAGTTGTAAAATTTCATTTGGATTTTCTGCATCGCGAGGACGAAGGACGAATGGGCGCATTGTCCCAGCGAAGGAAATTTGAATATCATCACCTTCAAAAGCACGAAGCGCATCCATCATATATTTCCCATTAAACGAAATTTTTAATTCTTCACCTGTAAAACTGTGGCTAAATAGTTTTTCGGAAACATTTCCGACTTCTGGAGAGTTAGAAGAAATTTCAACTTGTCCATTTTCAAGTGTCGTCAATTTAATAACATTATTTCGATTTTCACGCGCCAGTAGGGAAGCACGATCAATTGCTTGTAAGAAAGCTTTCGCATTAATGACTAGCTCTGATTTTGTATCAGTTGGAATTAAGCGCGATGTATCTGGATAGCTTCCTTCCAAAAGACGAGAATAGAAAAGCAAGTCTTTTAATTTAAATAGAATTTGATTGTTTGCGAGAACCATTTCGATGGATTCCGTCGCATCATCTAAAATTTTATTTAATTCAGCTAAACTTTTTCCTGGTATAACAATGTTGTACTCCTCATTAATTTCGGCTTCAAGTGGAATTTCGCGTAACGCAAGTCGGTGGCTATCTGTTGCAACAGCCGTTAGCGTATTGTTTTTAATAATCCAATTGACACCAGTAAGTACAGGTCGAACTTCAATTGCGGAAACCGCAAAAACAGTTTGACGAATAATATTTTTAAGTACGTTGATTGGAATCCGAATTTTTTTACCATCTGAAACTTCTGGTAGTTTCGGATATTCGTAAACATCTAAGCCATTTAAAGTGAAAAAAGCTTGTCCAGAACGAATTGTCGTCTGATTATTTGTTGTGACTTCTATTTCAACATTTTCATCAGGTAAGCGTCGCACAATATCTCCAAAATATTTAGATTGTAAAACGATGCCTCCGAATGATTCTACTTCAACAACGACTTCATCATTTTCAATTAAGGGGATAAATGCCTCGATTGAAATGTCAGAATCGCTACCTGTTAAAGTAACACCTTCATCATTCACCATCATTTTTATCCCTGTTAAAATTGGAATTGTTGTCCGGGAAGAGATAGCACGTGTGACTTCATTTACAGCAAGAACTAGGCGGTCACGTTGAATAACAAATTTCATAAAAATCCCCCATCATCATTTTTTGTAAAACCTTTTAATTAATTAATAAAAAATCGTAGTAATAGTAATAGGCACTGTGGATTTGTGGATAAGTAAGAAAATGACTTCGTATAAAAAGTTTTCCACATGTTAATAAGTTGTGTATAAGTAAGTTCAAGTTTTCCACATGTCCACAATTCAATTAAACATTCTTACGTAAGTTTTTTTCAATTTCAGCGATATCATTTTTTAAAGCTGTATCACTTTTCAAGAGTTGTGTAATTTTTTCGTGAGCATGAATAACCGTTGTATGGTCACGCCCGCCGAATTCATCACCAATTTTTGGAAGTGAAGCGTCTGTAAGTTCACGGGATAGATACATCGCAATTTGTCTAGGAAAAGCAATACTTTTCGTTCGTTTTTTTGCTTTAAAATCTTCTAATTTAACATGGAAATATTCGCCAACTGCTTCTTGAATACTGCTAATCGTTATAACGGTCGATTTTGAGTTCGGAATAATGTCTTTCAAAGCTTCCGCAGCAAGGCCAGCAGTAATATCTTTATTGACTAAAGAGGAGTACGCGACTACACGAATGAGTGCACCTTCAAGTTCCCGAATATTGGAATCAATTTGGTTGGCAATATAAAGCATGACTTCATTTGGAATGTCAAGGCCATCTGCTTTTGCCTTTTTCCGTAAAATAGCAATCCGTGTTTCAAGATCCGGTGGAGTAATGTCTGTAATGAGTCCCCATTCAAAGCGAGAACGAAGTCGGTCCTCTAATGTTGGAATCTCTTTCGGCGGCCGATCACTGGAAATAATAATTTGTTTTTGTTCGTCATAAAGTGTATTGAAAGTATGAAAGAACTCTTCTTGTGTTCCTTCTTTACCAGCTAAAAATTGAATATCATCGATTAATAAAACGTCGACATTCCGATATTTTGTTCGAAATTCTTCGGTCTTATTATCCCTAATAGAACTAATAAATTCATTTGTGAATTTTTCGCTTGATAAATACATAACTTTGGCATTTTCTTTATGTTGCTGTACGTAATGACCTACGGCGTGCATTAAATGGGTTTTTCCAAGCCCTACGCCCCCGTAAATAAATAATGGATTATAGGCTTTTGCAGGCGCTTCGGCAACAGCAAGTGAAGCCGCATGAGCAAATCGATTTCCTGAGCCAATAACAAATGTATCAAAAACGTATCTAGGATTTAACATATGTTTGGCATTGTCTGGATCATTTTCATCCAACATAATTTGGTTAGGTGGGATGGGCTTATAATCAAAGTTTTCATCTTGTTCACCATCAATAAAACGAACTTCAAACAATGTTCCGGTTACTTCTTGCAAAATATTTGCGATAAATTGCGTATAACTTTTTTCTAGCCAATCCCGTACGAAATTATTAGGAGCTGAGATAATAAATGTATTATCTTCTAATGAATGTGCAGTCGTTGATTTCATCCATGTGTCGTAACTTGGTTTACTCATATTTTTTTGGACGATTTGTAGCACATCAGACCAAACATCTTCAATTGGTTGCAAAAAACTCCCCCCTCTTCTTTTTTTATTATTTATCCACAAGCTAGAAAAACAGTGGATAAAGATATCCCGGTACTGTTTAAAAAATATCCACAATGTAAAACGATACTGTGGATAAGTTTAGTTTTCCCCAATTATTTTACTCTTCAACACCTGATATATTATCAAAAAAAAGCTTGAATAGCAAGGACTTTCAAAATTGCTCCCCAAACTTATCCACCTGTGAAAAAAAGTTGTCCACAGTATGTGTTATTGTGTATAACTTGTGAGTAGCCATCTGAATAAAATTTAAAATCAATTCAAATTATCCACAATAAAAATCGCAATATGTGGATAATTTTAAAAGAACGTTTAAGTTTATCCACATACTAAACAAAAAATATAAAGCTATGGTAGAATGAAAGTACAGTGTAAATTTGACAAAAAGGTTGTGTTCAAGCATGCATTTTCAGAGATTAATCAATAGTAAAGATTTAGAATTTTACCGAGTTGCTGAACAAAGTAATAGAGAAAAAGCGTTTGGTTATTTAGTCATTTATGATAAAAGGGAACCAGCTGTATTAAAAGATTTTACTGTTTTTTATAAAAGTAGCATTGAACCAAAAATATTTGAAGAAAGCCTTAAAAAAAATCATATTTATGTTCTTTTCTTCCATTTCACAGATATAGAAGACGTCGATGAGATGCCAAAATTTTCGAAAGTTATTCATTTTATAGAAGATTTATTGAAATTTAATGAGTCAAGCTATTACATGGATAATTATTTGATTCAAAAAAATTTATATTTTGAATGCCCACTAGAGTATGAAAAAATTGGTGAGTTTCTTCAATATTTAGAGGAAGTCTCCAAACGAAAAATTCCCTATTTTAAAACAGAGAGAAAAAAATATCTGAATTTATCGCAGTAAAGGGGTTTTTTTGATGTTTAAAATATGGTATGATTATGTGCGGAGTTTATCTAGCTCTATTGACAAATAAAGTTAATTTACGTACAATATTTAAGACTGTCTAATAGATTTAATTCGATTGGACCCATTTATGGGAGGTGTAACAAAGTGAAAAGAACATATCAACCAAGTAAACGTAAAAGAAAAAAAGTACATGGTTTCCGTACACGTATGAGTTCTAAAAACGGCCGTAGAGTTTTAGCAGCACGTCGTCGTAAAGGAAGAAAAGTATTATCTGCGTAGACCACTGAAAAGGCTCAGTGGTTTTTTTATTGGAAGGTTTAAAGTATTTTCTTACTTAGGTAGGACATTCCAAAGGAGTCTGTATGAAAAAAGAGTATCGGATCAAAAAAAATGATGATTTTCAGCTTGTTTTTAAGAAAGGGAAGTCATTTGCTAACCGGCAATTTGTCGTGTATAAATTAAAGAGAGAAGATTTACAACATTTTCGAATTGGTTTATCCGTTAGTAAAAAAATTGGAAACGCTGTCTGTCGAAATCGTATTAAACGTTACATACGACAAGCTTTTCATGAATTTGAGAACGAAATTGATTCGCAAAATGATTATATTATTATCGCCAGAAAACCGGCGGCCAACATGGATTTTCACGAAGTAAAGAGTAGTTTAGAGCACGTTTTAAAAATTGCTAAGGCGATGAAACGTTCTAAAAAGAGCTATTCAAAATGAGTGGGAATTTTAAAAAAGGCGGAATGGGAGGTAATACTTTTTGAAAAAGAAAAAGAACCTGAAGAAAAAACTGTTTATTACAAGTTTAGTCGTTTTACTTATGACAGTTCTTTCGGGGTGTGGGTATTCAACTGACCCAATTACAAAAGACTCTACAGGATTTTGGAGTCATTACATCGTTTATCCTCTATCTTGGGTGATTACTTGGTTTGCAGATTTATTCGGTGGCAATTACGCGATGGGAATTATTGTTGTTACAATCTTAATTCGTTTGCTCATTATGCCACTTATGATTAAACAAATTAAGAGTCAAAAAGAAATGATGAATGTTCAGCCAAAATTAAAAGAACTTCAAGCAAAATATGCATCAAAAGACAATGAAACGAAACAAAAACTGCAACAAGAAACAATGCGTTTATACCAAGAGCATAACATCAATCCAATGATGGGTTGTTTGCCACTCTTGATTCAAATGCCTATTCTAATCGGCTTTTATCAAGCAATTAGCCGAACTGCTGAAATTAAAACAGATACATTCTTGTGGATGACGCTCGGAAGTCCAGATCCTTATTACATTTTACCAATTGTAGCAGCCCTAACAACATTTGCCTCATCTAAAATTTCAATGATGGGACAAACACAACAAAATAAATCAATGGCGATGATTATTTATATCATGCCAGTTATGATTTTATTCATGGGGATTACGCTACCATCAGCACTGGCTCTTTACTGGATTATCGGTAACGTATTCACCGTATTCCAAACACTTTTAATAAACAATCCTTTTAAAAATAAACGTGAACTAGAAGCGCGTGAAGCGGCAGAAGCAGAGGAAGCAAGACTTCAAAAGAAAGCTGCAAACATGAAAGCTTCGAAAAAAGGAGGTAAGAAAAGAAAGTGAGAGATATAACTGCGCAAGGACAAACTGTAGAAGAAGCTGTTCAAAATGCACTTAAAGAACTAAAACTTGAAAAAAATCAAGTTGATGTCGAGGTTATGGACGAAGGGAAAAAGGGTATTTTCGGATTAGGTTCACGTCTGGCTATGGTTAAAGTAATTGAAAAAGAAAACGGCACGCAAATCGCGACCGACTATATTTTGGATATTGCTGAAAAAATGGGTGCAAAAATCTCAATTGACGTGGAAGAAGAGGGAAAAGACATCAAAATCCAAATTTCTGGAGAAAACCTAGGCGTTTTAATTGGAAAACATGGTCAAACTTTAAACTCGCTTCAATATTTAACACAACTAATTGCTAACAAACAAACTGAACAATTTAAAAACATTATCATTAATGTTGGCGATTATCGTGAAAGACGTTATGAAACACTTTCTGGACTCGCTAAAAAAATGGGTGATAAAGCAATTAAAACACGGCGTGCAGTACATTTGGAACCAATGCCATCATTTGAACGCAAAATCATTCATGCTATTTTAAGCGAAAATACCAAAGTTGAAACACATTCGGAAGGGCGCGACCCGTACCGTTATATTGTAATTAAACCAGCAAAATCATGAAAAAGACTGATGACAAACAGCAATCTTCGTCGTTAAAGCCTCCGTTCCGCTCCTCACGTACTCAAGTACGCTCCGGTGCGGTACTCGGCTTTGCCTAGAATCTCACCATTTGTCATCAGTCTTTTGACGTTTAGAATAAATGTGGTAGTTTTTTAGTTAAAGTCGTGTGATGATGTGAGGGAATGGAGTGAATTTGCACGGTAGTGCCGTCAGTGATTGCGGCTGTAAGCAAATTTGCGTGAACACAGCCAGTATCGAGATGCACTTTGTTGTGGATTCGAAATGCATTCGCGCAGGCGACATGACCGAAAAAATGGAATGGAAGTTCTTCAGAAGCTTCTTTTTTCAAAAATAGCAGCTGATCCTGAATGGGCATATCGCGATTTAAATGGAAATTTCGCATTTTACGTAGCGATTTCTCGTCCATTTTGCCTAAATACTTATTTTTACAAGGCGCATGTGTGGCGATAAAACGCCCTTTTAATTCGTAAAAAGGCTTTGCATTTTTTACAAGCGCGTTAAATTTCGCAAGTAATTCTGCATCGGCCTTCAAAACGGGGATTGAGTCGAAATAGGTGTCGACAATTGTTTGATTGGCCCCTTTAATTTCCCCGCGAATATATTTGTAGACGAAACTTTCGTGGTTTCCGAGAACAAAATAAAAATACTTTTGATTTTCAAAGAGAAATTCGACCATCTGCCGCGTTTGTTTGCCCTTATCAATAAAATCCCCTAAAAAAATAAACGCCTGGTCATCAGGCGGGCAAGCCGCAACCCGGTCAGATCCATCAAATTGGAATCCAAAGTCTTCCAGCATGGTTTTTAGCTCCGCTACACATTCATGCGTATCTCCAATAATGTGATACGTTTTATTTTCTGGCAGCAAACAGGTCGCGTACGCCTCGTAATTGCTTGAAATCGTCAAATTCTCACGATAATCCACACGGTGAACCTTGGCGTCACTGAAATGGTGGAACGCCGATTTCGAATCCCCAAAGTCAAAAATTTCAATCGAATATCGATTCTTCAGCGCATGTCGCTTCAAATAATCCAAAAACTCATCCGCCAAGTGCGGCACGCTAACAAAAACATACTCCGTATTTGCCGGATACTGAATCGCTGCCAACAACTTTTGGTCAAAATCACCCGCGTTTTGTTCCAAATGCACAAATTTGGGTGGTACCTCGCAATCCAAAATCAACTGTGGCAAAATGATTTTCTCTAAAAACACTTCTTTCCCTAAGCGATTTAAACCTACTAAAAGAAAAAAAGTATGAATTGACGTTTTAATTTCCATAACAACCCGTCCTTAATGTTTCACGTGAAACAATCATTAATTTTAGTATAGCATAAATATAAAAACCCATTTTCTAACGAGTAGAAAACAGGCTTCAAAATGGTCCCGACTGGTCTCGAACCAGCGACCCCCACCATGTCAAGGTGATACTCTCCCAACTGAGCTACAGGACCGTATAAACCAATGATACGAATTTTAACAGCAGAAGTCAATAACAAAAAAGCCAACACCTTTATTTTGGTTAAAACAAAGTGTTGGCTTGCTAAATTTAATCGCTTATTTTAATGTCACCAGAAGAGGTGACCGCGTTTATTTCGCTAGATGCATTTTTCGAGTTGTTTGGCATTTTAATGTCACCAGAATCTGAGCGCACATTGTAAATGGCTTTAATTCCCGCCGGCAACGTTACATTTACCTCGCCCGAATTGGAATCTACAGTGACCGTTTTTGGTTCCTGATTGAAGGCTAGTTCAATATCGCCGGAGCTCGTTTTGGCCGAAGCGCTTGCCCCGAGGCCATCTAATTCAATTGAGCCAGAAGAACTGGTTGAGTGAACTTTTCCATCTAACTGGCTGCCTTCAATATCACCTGAATTTGTTTCAAGCGAAATTTGTTTCGCACTGAAGTTATCAGCAGAAATGCTACCCGAATTGCTCACCAATTTGATGGCGCTGCCTGTTACATTTTCGGCATCAATATCGCCTGAGGTCGTTTCAGTCGTTAAATCGCCATCAATTCGCGCGGCTTCGATTTCCCCGGAAGAAGCTTTCACATTTGTGTCACCAGTGAGGTCAACTAAGCGGGTGTCGCCAGAGTCATTGTTTACGCTGATTTGGTCAGCATTTGTGCGTTCAAGCTGAATTTCACCAGAAGAAGCGCTCACTTTAAGCGTCTGCAAGCTGCCGTCAGAAACCATCATATCCGACGAATTTCCTTCTACAACAAGTTCTTTAAGAGCTTGTTCTTTGTTTAAATAAATCGTAATTTCTTGTTTGCCATATATATTTATCTTCATAAAGTCAACAAACGGTTCTTTGTTTTTAACTTCAAGGTTAAGCGTGGTGCCGTCATTTTGCACCTCTGTCGTTTTAATTTGTTCGATTTCACTTTTTGTGTAGTGACCAGATACTTCTACATAATTTTTGCCATTTTGACTTTCCTTAAAAATAATATTACTGTCGTGTTCCGTATTTAATGTAATATTTTCAACCTTGTCATCTGTCAGTGTAAATGTTTTGTTATAAGCTTCGCCTTTTTCAATTACGTTGCCATTAAATGTGAAAGCAAAGCCAATTCCGCCGATGATAAGTAAAGCTAAGCCGGCAAAGAAGACGCGCCAAGTCCATTTTGTATTTCTCATTTTAACGTCCTCCTTTCAGCGTGTAAGTATGCCAAGAAATGACTAGAACACTTAGTTTTTTAACAAGGTTTGTAAACCAAAGAATAACTGGTAATAGCATTAAGCCTAGGCCGGTCATGGCAATGCTTGCAAAGCCTTGATACATTTCGAGTGTTTGTCCAAACATGAGGGAAACGAGTAGTAACACTGGTGATAAAACGAGCGTACCGACTAAAATCCAAAGTGAAATGACAAAACTCCAAATTGAAATGCCGATGGGAATTAAAAGAATTAAATCTAGGAAGATAAGACCGATGAGCAAAATGACTCTTAAGCCTGGTGTGCGTTCTTTTGTGGTCGGCTTTCTTGGAACGTAGTATGTTTCTGGCGGAGTCATAGGGTCTTGAAGTAGTTCTTCGCGTTGTGTGAAGATGTCTTCGGCGATTGATTTTGGCGTGCCGAGGCTTAGGACGATTTCTTCTTCGCTTTTGCCTTCTGCTTCGCCACTTCTAAAGTGTTCGCGGTAATCTTCGAGTAATTCTTCGCGATCAGCTGGATTTAGTGAGGCTAGTCGCTCTTCTAATTCGGTTAAAAATAGTTCTTTATTCATCTCGCACTCCCTCCTTTTCCATTAATTTTGTGACGCTGTTTGTAAAGTTACTCCATTCAAAAATTAATTCATTCAAGTAAATTTCACCCTTTAATGTTAATTGATAATATTTTCGTGAGGGTCCTTCGGTGGACTCTTTCAAATAAGTGGTACAATATTCATCTTTTACAAGTCGTCGTAATACCGGATAAATGGCACCTTCTGCGACTTCAATGTATATGGAAACTTGTTGCGCGAGTTCATAACCGTAGCGGTCCTTGGAACGAATCAAATACAAACAACATAATTCTAGGACGCCTTTCTTAAACTGCGGATTGACTTCCATAAAAAGCCCTCCATTCTTTGCTATATTTATTTTCTCAGTACTGATTATTATTCACTACCCGAATATAGTATACCACTAACTACTGTTCAATGCAAGGTACTAAAATGGAATTGATAGTTTTACTTGGAATTCTAGACATACTTCCTTAAAATAAATCAGGCCGAACAAAGTAACTACTTTGTTCGGCCTGATTTAAATCTCTTTAATGGATTCTCTTATAATCATATTGGTGGAGATGATGGTCTCTTTTGGAATGTTTTGTTCTCCTTTTAATATTTGAAAGAGAAGTTTTGTAGCACTTTGTCCCAGACGATTAATGGGAATGTCAATGGATGTTAGTGGGGGGGACAAAAAGGTTGATGCAACTTTGTCGTTGTAGCCGATGACGGATAAATCTTCTGGAATTTTGTATCCGTGATCAGCCGCCATTTTGTAAATGCTCATGACTTTGATATCATCGGTTGCGAAAACGGCGGTTGGTTTATCGTCGCTTGACATTAATTGTACAGCGGCTTTGTAGCTATCTTCAATTTGATAACCGCTATCAATAATCCAGCTTGCACGAATATCTAGTTGATGGTCGAATAGACAGTTTCTGAAGCCGGCTAGGCGGTCAACGGAAACGTGGTAGTCGAGTGGGGCATGGATACAGGCGATTTTTTTATGACCGTTTTGGATAAGAAACTTGGTTAGGGCGTAGCTGTCGCCAAAATTGTCGGTATCGACGGAGTAAATATTTCGGTAAGCGCCTTCAACTTTCCCCGTAACAACGATAGGAATATTATACGCGTCAATTTTATCAAAAAAGGTTTCGTCTGCGGGTGAACTAAGCATGATAATGCCTTTTATCATCTTTTCTTGGATTTTTGTAAGGCATTTCTGGAGCTCATCTTTACTATTTTTGGCTGTTTGCAAAATTAAATCAAAATTTTCCCGTTCTGCTTCTACTGAAATCGAATGAATGATTTCTGAAAAATATGGATTTCCTGATGTTGTTTTCGTGGAGCGATTTGAAATGACCATGATGGCATCAAAACCTGAGGAAGTTAGTGCGCGTGCGAGTTTACTAGGCTGATAATCTAATTCTTTAATGGCGCGGAGCACTTTTTCGCGTGCTTCTTCGGAAATATTCGTTTGTTTGTTGAGTACACGTGAGACCGTTGATTTCGATACACCGGCATGTTTCGCAATATCGTATATCGTGGCAGCCAATTCCATCTTCCTTTCTATTTATGGTATCGGTTTTATGAAAAAAGATTCTAAATGTATCTTACTCAATTTTAATGGAATTGTCCAACACGGCAGAATAGAATACGATATACCAAAGCTTTTCGTAAAAAAATTTAAAAATAAATTGACAGAAAGCGCTTTCTATTTTATAATTCATTTTATGGGAGCGGTACCACGAAAAGGAGGTTATCATGGCAAAATTACAAGAAATTTTGGCGCGCATTTATGATGCAGATGTTGTCCCGGAGCTTGCGGATAGAATTGAAGCGCGTATTTTAGAAACAAAAAAGAAAGCGCTTTATAGTAAAGCGGAGTGGGACGAAAAGGATATTGTTTTAATTACATACGGGGATCAAATTTTCAAGGAGGACGAGGCGAAGCTGGCAACATTTAAAACGTTTTTTGATAAATATTTGAAAAATTCGTTTGAACTGGTGCACATATTGCCGTTTTATCCTTATTCTTCAGATGATGGCTTTTCGGTCATTGATTATAAAAAAGTGAATCCGGAGCTTGGCGATTGGCAGGAAATTCAGGCGCTCGCGGACGAAACGCGACTGATGTTCGACTTCGTGTGCAATCATATTTCAAAGGAAAGCAATTGGTTTAAGGGATATTTGGCGGGAAATCCGGAGTATGAGGCGTTTTTCATTGATTTGCCAGCGGATACAGATTTAAGTCAGGTGACTAGACCGAGAGCGACACCACTTTTAACTCCTTTTTTGAAAAAAGATGGGTCTAAAGTGAATATTTGGACCACTTTTAGCGACGATCAAATTGATTTGAACTTTGAAAATCCAGAAGTGCTTTACAAAATGGTGGACGTCTTGCTGTCTTACTTGGAAGAAGGGGCATCTTATGTGCGGCTTGATGCGGTAGGTTTTATGTGGAAGGAGCCGGGGACGACTTCAATTCATTTACCGAAAACGCATGAAATCATTAAATTGTTCCGTTTAATTGCGGATACGGCAAAACCAGGTACGGTTTTAATTACGGAAACAAATGTGCCACACCGCGATAATATTAGTTATTTTGGAAATAACGATGAAGCCCAAATGGTTTATCAATTTCCGTTGCCGCCACTGGTGCTCCATGCGGTTAAAAGCGGGCAGGCGTCAGTGCTTTCGGCATGGGCAAGCGAGATTGAAACGCCGTTTAAACAAACAACGTACTTTAACTTTCTTGCTTCACATGATGGCATTGGTTTAAATCCGATTCGCGGTATTGTACCAGAGGAAGAGATTTTGGCGCTTGTGAAATTGCTTGAAGATGAAGGGGCGCTTGTTTCTTATAAAGAAAATCCGGACGGGTCGAAAAGTCCTTATGAGGTGAACGTGACGTATATGGATGCGCTTAATCATATAAATGATGCGGACGATTTGCGTTTGAAGCGCTTTTTGGTGGCGCACAGCATCTTACTTGCGATTCCGGGCGTGCCGGCGATTTATGTGCAAAGTGTGCTTGGTAGTCGTAATGATTATGATGGCGTAGAGAAAACGAAACATAACCGTTCGATTAATCGTAAAAAATATCATTATGATGAAATTACGTCTGAACTGGCGGATTCGGAAAGTTTACGCCATAAAACGTATGATGCGCTAACAAAACTCGTGACGCTGCGCAAAAATGAGCCTTTATTCCACCCAGACGTTACGATGGAAGTTTTAGACGGCGGCGAAGAATTGTTTGCTTTAAAACGTGTGAATGCAACGGGTGAAATGATAGTCATTCATAATTTAGCTAATAAAACGGTACATTTTGATTTAGAGGAAGGGAATTACACCGATATTATTTCGGGTAAATCGTATCGTGGGAGCGGTACCTTAGAATTAGAACCATATGCATTTTACTGGTTAAAACCAAATGAGGAGGAAAAATCATGAAAAGAAAAAGCTTAGTTTTACTTGTTGTTGTGCTTGTTTTGGGCGCGTTACTGACGGCTTGCGGAGGTGGGTCTAAAGCGAGTGATGAGAAGGTTACAATTGAATTTATGCACTCTTCGGTGGAAAAAGATCGCCTAGATGTCATCAACAAATTGATTGCCGATTTTGAAAAAGAACATAAAAACATTAAAGTGAAGCAAATTCCGGTTGAGGAAGATGCGTATAACACAAAAGTGGTGACGCTCGCGCGTTCTGGCAAGCTTCCGGCTGTCATGGAAGTAAGTCAAGATTTCGCGAAAGTTATGGATAAGGATAAATTGATTGACCAAGATGCGGTTAAAAATGTGATGGAAACAGTTGGGGAAGATAGCTACTACGAGGGAGCTCGCAACTTAGTTCGTTCTGAGGACGGCAAAAGCTATATTGCGGCACCAATTAGTGGCTGGGTACAAGGCATTTGGTACGACAAAAAGGCTCTTTCAGACGCTGGTTTTTCGGAACCAAAAAGCTGGGACGATGTTTTGAAAATTGCAGAACACTTTACGGATGCAAAAAATAAAAAGTATGGGATTGCAATGCCAACAGCAGAAAGCACAATGAGTGAGCAAGCCTTCTCTCAGTTTGCTCTTTCTAACAAAGCGAATGTTTTAAATGCTGACGGCGATATTACAATCGATACGAAGCCGATGAATGAGGCGCTCTCTTACTATAAAGAGCTTTCGCAGTACACGATGCCAGGCTCGAACGATGTTACGGAAATTAAAGATGCTTTTATGAATAAAACGGCGCCAATGGCGATTTACTCAACTTATATTCTGCCCGCTGTGTTTGAAGACGGCGACGCGAGCAACATCGGTTTTGCGATTCCAGAACAAAAAGAAAAAGCTGTTTATGGTACGGTTTCAGGTTTAACGATTTCGGCAGGGCTTGATGAGGCACAAAAAGAAGCGGCAAGTACGTTTGTTGAATTCTTATCGGAACCGAAAAATATGGCGTCTTGGGTACTGATGTCACCAGGCGGTGCGCAACCGGTTAATAAGGACGTTTTAAAAGAAGACGCGTACAAAAATAATGAAGTCGTTCAAGCATTTGGCGACCTTTCGAATGAAATTGCAGCTTCGTTTGACGAAATCCAAGTTTTCGGACTTGTTGACGGTAAAAACTTCACGAAGATGGGGGATATTACGAGCTCGGGCATCATCGCTCAAATGGTTAACAATGTAACCGTTGGCGGCGGCAGTCCTTCGAAGGATTTAAAAGAGGCGCAAGCTAAAGCTGAATCAAATGCATCAGGGAAATAAAAAAGGATGGCACTCTTTTGGTCGAAATTTTAGAAAAGAGTGCCGTTCCGCTTCAAGAATAGGCGTAAACCGTTTATTCGGTAGGAGGGAATTATGAAAACAAAAGTTTATAAACGATCCGATTTTAAGCTCGCGATGATTTTGCTGGCTCCAAGTTTTGTTTTGCTTGCGGCGCTCGTACTTTATCCGATGCTATCGAACATTCATATTAGTTTTCTAGATATGCCGCTCAATCCAAATTTGAAATCGACATTTATTGGGTTGACGAATTATTTGGACATTTTAAAGGATCCAGAATTTTATAAGTCGCTTGGCCTGACAGTGGGCTACACGGTTTTAGTTGTGGCGGGCAGTACGGTGCTTGGGCTCGCTGTTGCGATTTTCTTTAACCGTGAATTTAAATTTAGAAAAACGGCGCGGTCGCTCATCATTTTGTCATATGTGACACCGTCGATTTCACTAATTTTTGCTTGGAAATATATGTTTAATAATGGATATGGTATTGTCAACTATTTTACGGTCGATTTACTGCACATTTTTGATTCTGCGCCACTTTGGTTTGATAATCCTGTTTCGAGTTTCTTTTTAGTCGTGCTTTTCGCGATTTGGCGCTATTTCCCGTACGCTTTCATTTCGTTTCTTGCCATTTTACAAACGATTGATAATTCGCTTTACGAAGCGGCGGATATGGACGGCGCGAACTTTTGGCAGAAATTTAAAATTGTTACTTTGCCGGCGATTATGCCTGTTTTAGCAACGGTTGTGACACTTCGGGCGATTTGGATGTTCTATATGTTCACCGATGTGTACTTACTTACGAATAAAGTCAACATTTTAGGGGTCTACTTGTATAAAACGGCGTTTGCCTTTAATGATTTAGGGAAAGCGGCGGCCATTTCAGTTATCCTCTTTGTCATTATTTTCGTGGTTATTATTTTTACAAGAAAGCGGGTGGATTTAAATGGCGGTAAGTAGCAAAAAAGCAAAACGCACGAAAAAAATCGCGTTTTATATTACCATGGTTGCCTTTTTGATAGTTTCCCTTTTCCCATTTTTCATTATGCTTATGACATCGTTCAAAGGGACGAAAGAAGCCATTTCAACGAGCCCAACAATTTTTCCGCGGGATTTTACGTGGCAACATTATATCGATATTTTTAATCCTGATATTTTCCCGTTTTTAACCTACTTTAAAAACAGTTTAATTGTGTCACTCGTTGCGGCTGGGGTCGCTGTGGCTCTTGGGATATTAGGCGCGTATGCATTGTCCAAACTGCGGTTTAAAGGACGCATCACTATAAACGCAAGCTTTTATACCGTGTACATGTTTTCAGGAATTTTGTTAATCGTTCCTTTGTTTAAAATTATTTCAAGTTTAGGCTTGTATGACACAGAAACGTCGCTAATCATTACAATGGTGGTGCAAACCTTGCCGACAGCTGTCTTCATGTTGAAAAGCTATTTTGACACCATACCGGACGATATTGAGGAAGCCGCGATGATGGACGGCCTAAACCGCTTCCAAATTATCTTGCGGATTATTATTCCGCTTGCCGTTTCTGGCATCATTTCCGTGTTCGTGTACTGTTTCATGGTTGCTTGGAACGACTATTTATTCGCCTCGATTTTCCTATCGAGTTCCGAGAAATTCACCCTCCCAATTGGGCTGAACACGCTATTTAGCACGCCTGATTACATTTGGGGTCGAATGATGGCAGCCTCGCTTATTACGGCGCTTCCAGTTGTGATTATGTACGCGTTGTCAGAGCGCTTTATTAAAGGGAATTTAACTGACGGCGGCGTCAAAGGCTAGCAGGCTGAACGGTAAACGGAATTTTTCGCCAAAAAGCGAGGACTTAGTAAAACATTGAATTGAAAGGAAGTTTGTTAGATGAAAAAATTAGTTGCGACAGAGCCGCGTGTGGCGGCGCTTGTGGAATATGAAGAAGTAGCTATTCAGAAAGATGAAGTGAAAATAAAGGTTGAATTTGCTTCGCCAAAACATGGGACGGAAGTGGTTGATTTTAGAGGGATTAGTCCTTTTATTGATGAAGAATTTTCGGCAGAATGGAATATGTTTGTGAAGCGCGACGAGGGGGCGAAACGCGGCATTGAATTCGGCGACTTGCCGCTTGGTAACATGATTTGTGGTGAAATTACGGAGGTTGGGGAAACTGTGACCGAATATGCGGTCGGGGATAAAGTACTCACTTACGGACAAATTCGAGAAACCGTCATTGCAAAAGGCGTGAACAATTATAAGTTGCGTAAAATCCCAGCCGGCGGTAGTTACAAAAATGCTGTTTGCTATGATCCTGCCCAATTTGCTATGAGCGGCGTTCGCGACGCACATGTTCGCGCAGGGGATTTTGTCGTTGTTGTAGGTCTAGGCGCTATTGGACAAATTGCTATCCAGCTTGCCAAAAAAGCGGGTGCAAGTATTGTTATCGGTGTGGACCCAATTGCACATCGCCTAGAAATTGCTAAAAAACATGGCGCCGATTTCACTT
This sequence comes from Listeria sp. ILCC792, assembly GCF_900186135.1. Taxonomy (NCBI): domain Bacteria; kingdom Bacillati; phylum Bacillota; class Bacilli; order Caryophanales; family Listeriaceae; genus Listeria; species Listeria sp. ILCC792. The sequence goes on along the minus strand of NZ_FYBO01000005.1, from coordinate 62,257 downwards.
TTGACCCTACAAAAGTCGATGTCGGCCTCGAAATCAAAAAAGTGACGAATAAACTGGGCGCCGATTCGATTATTGAAACAAGCGGAAACTCGGCGGCGCTACAAAGCGCACTGCGCGGCATTGCATACGGTGGGATTATTTCCTACGTGGCTTTCGCCAAACCGTTTCCAGATGGCTTCAATTTAGGACGCGAAGCTCATTTTAATAACGCGAAAATTGTCTTTTCCCGTGCGGCAAGCGAACCAAATCCAGATTATCCACGCTGGGACAGAAAACGCATTGAAGACACGTGTTTTGAGCTTTTGATGAACGGCTATTTGGACTGTGAGGATATCATTGACCCGGTCATTCCATTTTCTGAAAGCGCGGCTGGCTTCATGAAATACGTGGATCAGCACCCAGATGAAAGCATTAAAATGGGCATTAACTTTTAAGGAGAGATTAGGATGAAAATCGGAACGCAAAACCAAGCATTTTTTCCAGAAAATATTCAAGAAAAATTTCAGTATGTGAAAGATTTAGGCTTCGATGGTTTTGAAATCGACGGCAAGCAACTTGTTCAAAATCTAGAAGAAATAAAAGCGGCAATCAAGACGACCGGACTGCCAGTTTCAACCGCGTGTGGCGGCTATGATGGCTGGATTGGCGATTTCATCGAAGAAAGACGTTTGCGAGGTTTGGAAGAGATTAAAGCCATTTTACGCGCTTTAAAGGAGGTTAACGGCAAAGGCATTGTTGTGCCGGCGGCCTGGGGCATGTTCACGTATCGCCTCCCACCAATGACGTCCCCGCGCTCTACTGAAGGCGATTTTGCAGCGGTCAGCGCTTCGCTAATTGAGCTTGACAAGGTAGCGGGCGAAACGGGTACAACGATTTTTCTTGAGCCGCTCAACCGCTATCAGGACCATATGATTAATACGCTTCAAGATGCCCAAGATTATATTGATAAAAATGAGCTGTCGAATGTGAAAATTATCGCCGATTTTTACCATATGAATATTGAAGAGGACGGTATTTCAGAGGCACTGACGGCGCATCAAAAAGATGTGAAACACATTCACCTTGCCGATAATCATCGGTATCAGCCGGGCAGCGGGGCGCTTGATTTTAAAAAGCATTTCGATACGCTAAAAGAGCTTGGTTACGATGGATATATGACGTTTGAATGTCGTATTCGCAGTGAGAATGAAGAGCAGGCTTATAAAGAGGCGCTTGCACATATTAAAAGTTGTTTGTAGTTAGGGGTTAATGGGATGAAAAAGAGAGTGGCGATAATTGGGGCAGGGCAAGTGGCAGAAACGGTTCATGCTGAGTATTATAAGACGCGACCGGAGCTTATTCTTGCGGCTGTTTGTGATCCGAATTTAAAGCGTGCGGAGGAATTTGCGGAACAAAACGGCTTTTTAGCAGCATATTCGGATGCTAAATCGCTGTTTTTAAATGAAAAAGTGGATATGGTGAGCATTTGTACGCCGAATCGTTTCCACTTTGAAAATGTGATGTTGGCGCTTCAAAACGGTGCGCACGTCATGTGCGAGAAGCCACCTGCGATGACGCCTGAAGAGGCGCTCGCGATGGCTGAGGAAGCCGCATCAAGAGGGCTCGTACTCGCGTATGATTTTCACCACCGTTTTTCAGATGAAGCGCAGTTTTTAAAACAAGAGAAAAAGCTTTTTGGCGATATTTATATTGCCCGTGCTAGGGCGCTTCGGCGTTCTGGCGTGCCGGGTTGGGGGACGTTTACGAACAAGGAAATTCAAGGTGGGGGGCCGCTGATTGATATTGGCATTCACATGCTCGATACGGCGATGTACGTGCTTGATTTCCCGGAAGTTAAGCGCGTTATGGCAAAAAGTTTCCAAAAAATTGGTACGAAAAAACGGACGGGCTCGTTTGGCAGCTGGGATCCGGAAAAATTCACGGTGGAAGATGCGCTTCTCGGCTGGATTGAGTTTGCGGACGGGAGTGTGCTGGAACTCGAAACGTCTTTTGCTTTGCATATGAAGGAAGAACGGATTTTTGATGTTGCGTTTTTCGGGGATCGGGCGGGCGGAACGCTCTACCCAGCGGAAATTTATACGGATACGGACGGCGAGCTAGAAATGCTCCGGGAACCTCGTTTTAATCAAAAAGATAGTCATCCAGAAAGCATGGCGGCTTTTGTTGAAAAAGTTCTTTCAGGGACGGGTGAAGTCGCTTCCGGCGAGCAAGGGTATGTCATCCAGCGTCTTGTTGCCGCACTTTATGAGTCCGCCGAGAAGGAAGAGTGTGTCTATTTATGAGATGGTCAGAACGCGAATTTAAAATGGAATGTTTAAATAAATATGGCACTCTTTTTACGGTTGGAAATGGAAATCTAGGCGTGCGCGGCGCGTTTGAAGAGGACTACTCCGAGCAGGTGCGCGGCATGTATGTAGCGGGACTTTACAATAAGCCTGCTGGCGGCGTCAGCGCCGAACTCGTCAACTTGCCTGATGTGATGCGGTTTAAAATTACACTGGACGGCGAAGTGTTCTCCATGCAGCTAGGAAAGCTCGCTCAATTTGAACTATCCTTAGATTTGGCGACAGGAGAACTCGTCCGTCAAATCGAGTGGCGCAGTCCGAAAAACAAGTCCTATCAATTGGAGTTTCGCCGTTTTGCGTCCAAACAAACGAAGTCGCTTATTGCGAGCCGTGTGTCGATTACACCGCTTTCTGGCGACGCTCTAATTATAATTGAAACGGGTATTGATGGGCAGCAAACCAATTTTGGCACACAGCAATTAATTGAGCGGGAACTGCGCGTTTTGGGGGAAACTCGCATGTATGCTTCGTATGAAACAACAGAAAGCCAAGCGAACATGACGATTATTTCAACGCTTTCTGAAAAAGCTGTTTTTTTTGCGAAAAATCGCCAATTAACGGGTAAAGTAACGTATCAAGCAGTGAAAAATAAAATGATAACGCTTCAAAAAATGACGCATATTTTCACAGATGCTGAAATCGATATAGCTGCTATTCCAGCAGAAAATTATGATGCTTGTTTGGCAGAATCAGCATCAAAATGGCAGGAATTTTGGCAAGTTGCGGGTATTCAAATTCAAGCGGACGATGCGCATGACCAATTGCTCGTTTCATTTGCGCTGTACCATCTTGAAATTATGACGCCAAATGGGGAGGTGCCTCTTAGTGTCGGCGCGAAAGGGCTGACCGGAGAGGGCTACAAGGGGCACGTTTTTTGGGACACGGAAATCTTTATTTTACCTTTTGTGCTACATAAAAAGCCAAGTGAAGCCAAAAGCCTGCTGCTCTACCGCTATCACCGCCTTGAAAAAGCGCGTGAAAAAGCGCGTAAGAACGGCTACAAAGGAGCTTTATTCCCGTGGGAAAGTGCTTTTAGTGGCGATGAGGAGACGCCTCTTTTTGCGGCGATTAATATTCAAACTGGGAAGCGGCAGAAAATTGCGTCGGCACTTGCGGAGCACCACATTGTGGCGGATATTGCGTTTGCGGTGGTGGCTTATTACGCGGCGACGAAAGACGATGCTTTTATGCGCGCTTGCGGGGCCGAATTGCTCCTCGAAACGGCGAAATTTTGGCTAAGTCGCGCGGAAAAAGCGGGAGACAAGCTCGTTATTCGGGACGTCATTGGGCCTGATGAATACACGGAACACGTTGATAATAACGCCTACACGAACTATATGGCGCACTTTAACGTGCAGGAAGCCGCCAAATGGAACCCAGCGTTTAAACCGCAGGCGGAAAAATTTTTGCAAGGACTTCATTTGCCAAAACCGAACGCGGAGGGTATCATTCCACAAGACGATACTTTTTTACAGAAGCCCGTTATTTCTTTGGAAAAATATAAGAAAAAACAAGGTAGCCAAAGCATTTTGCTAGACTACGCGCGTTCAGAAGTCAACGAAATGCAAATTTTAAAACAGGCCGATGTGGTCATGCTGCTCTATTTATTCCCGGCGCTGTTTCCAAAAAGTGTTATGGCAAAAAATCTAGCATTTTATGAGGCGCGAACGATTCATGATTCATCGCTTAGTAAAGCCATTCATGCCATTGTAGCTCAGTGGTGTGACAACCGCGAACTTAGTTACCGCTTTTTCAAAGAGGCTTGTCGCATTGATTTTGGCGATAATCCGCACTCGTCAGATGACGGAATTCACGCGGCTTCACTTGGCGCCATTTGGCTCATGGTGATTCACGGTTTTTCTGGTATTCAAATTCGCGACGGCGTCCTATCGGTTAATCCGGATTTACCGGATAGCTGGCATGAATTGCGTTTTCAGTTCTGCTATTTAGGAGAACAATTGGCTTTTGCGCTCACAAAAAGCGCGCTTCGTATCGAAAAACAAACGGATGTGCCGATGCAGCTTTCCGTTTTAGGCAAAAAATATGTGTTAGAACAAACATTAACAATAAAATTTTAGGAGGTAGCGCCATGAAAGTAGTGATTGCGCCCGATTCATTTAAAGAGAGTTTGTCCGCGAAAGAAGTGGCTGCAAGCATTCGCGCAGGTTTTGCGCAGGTTTTCCCACACGCAGAATACGTTTTGCTTCCAGTAGCTGATGGCGGCGAAGGGACGCTTGCGGTGCTTTCTGACGCGTACGAAGCGGAAGTTCAGGAGCTCGAAGTAACTGGCCCTTTGGGAGGAAAGCGGAATGTGTCATACGCTTTTAAAGAGCACACTGCTTTCATTGAAATGGCCGAAGTTTGCGGGCTCGACTTAATCCCGCGTGAAATGCGCAACCCTCTAAAAGTGAGCACAGTTGGCGTCGGGGAACTCATTCGCCATGCGATAAATTTGGGCGCCACAGAAATTCTAGTCGGCGTTGGCGGTAGCGCCTCAAATGATGGTGGAATTGGAATGGCAGCAGGTATGGGCTACCGCTTCCTAGACGCTGCGGGAAATGAAGTGGCACCAATTGGTGAAAACCTAGCGCGCATCACGCAAATTGATGGCACAGGTGTTCCAAAGGCGCTTGAAAACGTCAAAATTCGCGTCATAAGCGATGTGGCGAGTCCGCTTTGTGGGGATAACGGCGCGACAGCCATTTTTGGACCTCAAAAAGGGTTGCCGCAAGCTGAAATTGCCCGCGTTGATGCCATGCTCGCTGATTTTTATACCCGCCATTTTGGCCGCATTCCAACTGAACCAGGTAGCGGAGCGGGAGGTGGAATGGGTGCAGGACTTGCCGAATTCCTTTCTGCGGAACTAAACGCTGGAATTGAATTCGTCTTAGCTCGCTTAAAGATGCAAGAAGTCTGCCAAGATGCTGATCTTATCATTGTGGGCGAAGGGCGCATGGACGGTCAAACCGCGCAAGGAAAAGCGCCGCTTGGTGTAGCAAAATGTGCCCCCAAAAACGTGCCCGTCATCGCCATCTGTGGTAGTGTGACAGAAGACGTTTCGGAGCTTTATTCAAAAGGTATTACGGCTGTTTTCCCTTCAATAGGTCGTGTAGCTTCGCTTGCTGAAACGCTCTATGACGCGGCTGAAAATATTGAACGGACAGCTCGCAATGTCGCAGCGCTAGTGACAAGAGGCTTCTAAAAGCTGATTTTTTGAGTTCGTTTCAAGATAAATAGATTTAAAAGCATAAATCTAGTAATAAAGCCATTTTGAGGATGGTAGTTACTAGGTTTATGCTTATTTTTGTTTATCATAATGCTGAAGTAGGATATAAGGTAGAACTTTAAAGAATTGCCACAAACAAGATTTGAAATGTGTAAACTACACAAGCGTTTCAAAGTTATCAATTATAATATGATAGGGTGTGATTGAAACAAAAGTTTAAGTTTTTTTATTGCGTTTAAAATTTTATAACATTTTTCTTTTCAGCGATATAAAATAAAGCCAAATATTTTCTGTAATTTTTACGTTGTCCGTGGTTTTATTTTAATCATGGAAAAGTTATTTAGTTAATCATGTGGTGACAATAAAGAACGTTTATTAAAGAGTTGTTTTAGGATAGTGAAAGCAATGGTTTAATAGAGATTGACTAATGTTTTAAAAATAGTCACAAAAATTTTTTTAAATGTGTAAATTACGCATAGGTTTTGAAGTTAGTAATGCTAAAATCTAATGGCATACGGTATTATATGCAACCACATTTCGTAAGAGAAAGGATGTTTATCAAATTAATAGATTACAAAGGAAGGGAAGAAAGATGCCAAATTTCAAAAAAGGATTTGCTGGCATTGCAATTTTGCTATTGATCATTCAAACGCTTGTATCTCCCATTGTTAGTTTAGCTGCAACAAACACTAACTCAGGTACAGAAGATCAAGTGCTTAAATTATCAACGGAAAATCAGAACGTTAAAACGGGCTCTAATTTTGATGTTCATATTTCCCAAACAAGTGGTGATACAGCAACAATTGCAATCCCAAATGATATTTCCTTTGATAAAGTTGCCGACAACAACTTAAAAGCAAACATTAAAACTGCAACTTTTAACCAAGATAAATCAGAAATCACGATTACTTGGAATGAGGATAAAAAAGATAACGCCGCTGATTTAACATTGAAGGCTGAAAAAGCGGGTAATTATGGTCTTATCGGTAAAACAACTATAGATGGTGTGGATCACACATCAAACACATTGCTAATTACGGCAGAAAGCTCGTTAGGAACGCCTTCACTTAAATCTGGGACTGTCAATGCTGATATTGATATTGCTCCAGTGAACGCTTCTGTTCAAGCAGGGCAAGATACTGTTTTTGCTTTGAACTTTAAAGTAACAGGAAGTCAAATAACATATCAAAATGCAAATATTACTATTGATCTTCCAGCGAATGGTTCATTTACGCAGGATTTAAATGAGTTGGCCATTTTCAATGTTGTTCCAAGCTATGATGCTAATGCACATCGTTTAACGTATCATTTTGATACATTAAGTGCTGGGCAAGCAGAGCAAGTAATTATTAAGGTACACACTGAAAATGGTGTCACAACGGATGGAACACAGTTCGTTGCAAAGGCTAGTTTCACAGCTGATAATTTTACTGGAAATGCAACAGATGATGCAACTGTTACAGCAAAAGCTTCATCAAGTGTTTCGGTTTCAAAAGCATATGTAGAAACATTGAAAAATGGTACTGCAAGTAGTGATCCAGCAGTAGAAGGCGATACTGGTGTATGGTCTATCAAAGTTAATGCAGATGCAAAAGACACAGGCTTACTTTACTTTAAAGAAGGAAGTAAAATTAAAGTAGTAGATACGATTCCCGCGGGATTAACTTATGTTAGTGATGATTCTGGCGGAGTGTATGATAGCGCAGCACGAACTGTAACATGGGAATTTGATGCACCTACGATTGATGCACAAAAAGCAGTAGCAAGCGGAGATTCCTTATTTAATAAAACGATTGAAGTCCGTACGACTTATGATGCGGGCATAACGGAGATAACATCCTATACGAATACCGCTACGGTTTCAGCTGTAGATTACAGTGATCAAGCGATTTCTAAGGATGCAACCGCTAAGACGTATGCGGGTCCATTTGGTGGAGATGTTCCAGCACCATCTGGAACGCTTATTAGTCCATCGCATTATGGTCCTAAGGATGCAGAAGGCGGTGTTGGCGGAGATAGTGCTAATCCAAATCCAAGTGTATATGATAGTGCTCGTTTAGGATTTTTACTTGCTTTAACAAACTATTTAACAAATAGTCCTACAATGGATTATGATAAATACGAAGTTAATTATAATATTGATAATGCATTAAATTTAAGTGAGTTCGTGATTAAGCCTAGTGATTATAACCCGGATGCTGCTCCCCCTGATGCGGTTTCTGTTGACCCTTCAAAAGAATCGAAAGTGGATATCTATGTCACGATTAATGGGCAAGAACAATTACTAGCACAAGGTGTTGGACCAGGAACATATAAATTACATGATTATGGAATTGCTGATGGGACGCATGTTAGTAAGATTCGGTATTCCTATCAATATCGACCAGCAGGATATAATAATTGGATTTATATGTATTATAGTGTGACACCTGGATACACTGGTGGAGTTACTAACACGGTTTCTTATGATGTGACAGGTTACAATGCAGAAGGAAATCAAGTTTCTTGGAATAATGATGCTGATATGAATGATAGTTCGACGCTGACAGGCGAGAGAACGGCAACCATTGTTCCAAAACCAGCAGGTTCGATTCCAATTCTTAGTAGCTCTATCAAAATAGTAAATCAAGAAAACGGGATTGTTCAACCAGGAAGAAATTTTGTTCAAGGTCAATTAGCTAATGACACTTCTTCTGTAGAAAAAGCAGGAAGTCCATTAGAAGAGATGTTGTTGCTTCCAAAAGGGGTTACCGTGGATGAAGCGAATCCTATGTATCAAATGGCTGATCAGCTTACGTGGGGATCAGCTACCACTGATGGAAATAACGAAGAGGGAACTATTAAAATAGTTGATTCCAACTACAATGGAACGGGGCAACAACTAATTCACGTTAAATGGAATGAAGATAGTTTATATCCTGGAAAATCCATTTCTTATTTCTTCGCTGTTAATATTGCCGAAGATGCACCATCTACTTTAACACCAATGGTCTATGGTTCGGTTGGAGACGCTAATTTTGACGTTCCAACACAAACCGGGGATGTTATTACTAATTCTGTTAAAGTACAAGATACAAATGATATTAATGGCAATGGTAATGTAGATGAAAACTTAGTAGTGTCAGGTAATAAATACTATCTTCTCCGTGAAGATAAAATCACGACCTCTAAATTAGTTAAGGGTGACCAAGATACCGAGTTTTCTAAATTTGGTCATACTTCATTAGGTGGAACAATTGATTATCAACTTAATCTTACAAATGACGGAGAAACCCAAGTTAATCAAATGGTATTAATGGACGTACTTCCTTCTGTTGGCGATTTAGGTATTACAGATAATACACAACGGGGAAGCCAATTTACACCAATTATGACGGGTCCGATTACAGTTCCGGCTGAATGGGCTGGAAAAGTAGCCATCACTTATAGTACGGCTACTAATCCGACTAGAGATGATTTAACAGAAAACGTTCTTTATCCAGAAACAACAACTCCAATTACAAATCCAATAGATGCGCAACAACCAAATTGGATGGACGCAACATCTGTAATGGATTGGAGTCAAATTCACAGCTTTAAGATTACTTTACTTGATAATGCAAGCTTTAATACTGGTGATAACATCGCGTTAAACTTCTCTATGCAAGCACCAACAGTGTTAGATGCAAGTTTAACAAACCCAACAATCGATGAACAAACTCGTGCAGCATGGAATTCATTTGCTTATGCTTCTAACAATCTACAAGCTGTTGAACCTGAACGTGTTGGTGTCGTTGTTAATGATGTACCGGAAGAACCAGTCATTCATAAAGATGTTGAGAACACACAACATGTAGACTTAACAAATCGTGATGATAGCTTTGACTGGCATGTAAATGCAATTTTTGGAAACACAACATCAACATGGACAGAAGCAAGTATCACCGATACCATTAACGACTCACTAGATATTCAAAATGTTACTGTAGTTGATGAAAACGGAACAGATGTAACAAGCAATGGTCAAGTAAACATTGATGGTAATAACATTTCGTTTGACTTAGCGATGCAAGATGGTAGTTTTAATTATTTAGCAGGTCATACGTACACGATGACGATTACGACAAAAATCAAAGATAGTGCAACAGATGAAGAATTAGCACCATATATTGCTTCAGGAGGAATTCCAAACCAAGCGGATCTACACTTTGGTGATGCCGGAGAAGTGATTCACTCTGAAATTCCAACTGTTACTCCACCGCCAGAGGAACCAGTCATTCATAAAGATGTTGAGAATACACAACATGTAGACTTAACAAATCGTGATGATAGCTTTGACTGGCATGTAAATGCAACTTTTGGAAACACAACAACATCATGGGCAGAAGCAAGTATCACCGATACCATTAACGACTTACTAGATATTCAAAATGTTACTGTAGTTGATGAAAATGGAACAGACGTAACAAGTAATGGTCAAGTAAACATTGATGGTAATAACATTTCGTTTGACTTAGCAACGCAAAATGGCGATTTCGCATATTTAGCAGGTCATACGTACACGATGACGATTACGACAAAAATCAAAGATAGTGCAACAGATGAAGAATTAGCACCATATATTGCTTCAGGAGGAATTCCAAACCAAGCGGATCTACACTTTGGTGATGCCGGAGAAGTGATTCACTCTGAAATTCCAACTGTTACTCCACCGCCAGAGGAACCAGTCATTCATAAAGATGTTGAGAATACACAACATGTAGACTTAACAAATCGTGATGATAGCTTTGACTGGCATGTAAATGCAACTTTTGGAAACACAACAACATCATGGGCAGAAGCAAGTATCACCGATACCATTAACGACTTACTAGATATTCAAAATGTTACTGTAGTTGATGAAAATGGAACAGACGTAACAAGTAATGGTCAAGTAAACATTGATGGTAATAACATTTCGTTTGACTTAGCAACGCAAAATGGCGATTTCGCATATTTAGCAGGTCATACGTACACGATGACAGTTACGACAAAAATTAAAGATAGCACAACAGACGCAGAATTAGCACCGTATATTGCTTCAGGAGGAATTCCAAACCAAGCGGATCTACACTTCGGTAATGCTGGAGAAGTGATTCACTCTGAAATTCCAACTGTTACTCCACCGCCAGAAGAACCAGTGATTCATAAAGATGTTGAAAACGTGCAACACCTTGACTTAACAAACCGCGATGATAGCTTTGACTGGCATGTAAATGCAACTTTTGGAAACACAACAACAACATGGACAGAAGCAAGTATCACCGATACTATTAACGACTTACTAGACATTCAAAATGTTACTGTAGTTGATGAAAATGGAACAGACGTAACAAGTAATGGTCAAGTAAACATTGATGGTAATAACATTTCGTTTGACTTAGCAACGCAAAATGGCGATTTCACATATTTAGCAGGTCATACGTACACGATGACGATTACGACAAAAATCAAAGATAGTGCAACAGATGAAGAATTAGCACCATATATCGCATCAGGAGGAATTCCAAACCAAGCAGATTTACACTTTGGTAATGCTGGAGAAGTGATTCACTCTGAAATTCCAACTGTGACGCCTCCGCCGGAGGAACCAGTGATTCATAAAGATGTGGAAAACACACAACATGTAGATTTAACAAACCGTGATGACAGCTTTGACTGGCATGTGAACGCAGAGTTTGGAAATACAACAACATCATGGACAGAAGCAAGTATTACGGATACAATCAATGACTTACTAGACATTCAAAATGTAACCGTCGTAGATGAAAACGGAACAGATGTAACAGCCAATGGTCAAGTAAACATTGACGGCAACAACATTTCATTTGATTTAGCAATGAAAAATGGTGATTTCACGTATTTAGCAGGTCATACGTACACGATGACAATTACAACCAAAATCAAAGCTAGTGCGACAGATGAAGAATTAGCACCATATATCGCATCAGGAGGAATTCCAAACCAAGCAGATCTACACTTTGGTAATGCCGGAGAAGTGATTCATTCTGAAATTCCAACTGTTACTCCACCGCCAGAGGAACCAGTGATTCATAAAGATGTTGAAAACGTGCAACACCTAGACTTAACAAACCGCGATGACAGCTTTGACTGGCATGTAAATGCAACTTTTGGAAACACAACAACATCATGGGCAGAAGCAAGTATCACCGATACTATTAACGACTTACTAGACATTCAAAATGTTACTGTAGTTGATGAAAATGGAACAGACGTAACAAGCAATGGTCAAGTAAACATTGATGGTAACAACATTTCGTTTGACTTAGCAATGAAAGATGGCGATTTCACGTATTTAGCAGGTCATACGTATACAATGACGATTACAACAAAAATCAAAGATAGTGCAACAGACGAAGAATTAGCACCATATATTGCTTCAGGAGGAATTCCAAACCAAGCGGATCTACACTTTGGTAATGCCGGAGAAGTGATTCACTCTGAAATTCCAACTGTTACTCCACCGCCAGAGGAACCAGTGATTCATAAAGATGTCGAGGACACGCAAGCTCTAGAGTTAACAAATCGTGACGACAGCTTTGACTGGCATGTAAAAACAAGCTTTGGAAATACAACAACATCATGGGCAGAAGCAAGTATCACCGATACTATTAACGACTTACTAGACATTCAAAATGTTACTGTAGTTGACGAAAACGGAACAGATGTAACAGGCAATGGTCAAGTAAACATTGATGGTAACAACATTTCGTTTGACTTAGCAATGAAAGATGGCGATTTCACGTATTTAGCAGGTCATACGTATACAATGACGATTACAACAAAAATCAAAGATAGTGCAACAGACGAAGAATTAGCACCGTATATTGCTTCAGGAGGAATTCCAAACCAAGCGGATCTACACTTTGGTGATGCCGGAGAAGTGATTCACTCTGAAATTCCAACTGTTACTCCACCGCCAGAGGAACCAGTGATTCATAAAGATGTTGAAAACGTGCAACACCTAGACTTAACAAACCGCGATGACAGCTTTGACTGGCATGTAAAAACAAGCTTTGGAAACACAACAACAACATGGGCAGAAGCAAGTATCACCGATACTATTAACGACTTACTAGACATTCAAAATGTTACTGTAGTTGATGAAAACGGAACAGATGTAACAGGCAATGGTCAAGTAAACATTGACGGTAACAACATTTCGTTTGACTTAGCAATGAAAGACGGCGATTTCACGTATTTAGCAGGTCATACGTACACGATGACGATTACGACAAAAATCAAAGATAGTGCAACAGACGAAGAGTTAGCACCATATATTGCTTCAGGAGGAATTCCAAACCAAGCGGATCTACACTTTGGTAATGCTGGAGAAGTGATTCACTCTGAAATTCCAACTGTTACTCCTCCAACAGAGGAGCCAGTGATTCATAAAGATGTCGAGAACACACAACACCTAGACTTGGCAAACCGCGATGACAGCTTTGACTGGCATGTAAAAACAAGCTTTGGAAACACAACATCATCATGGGCACAAGCTAACATCAGCGATGCAGTTAATGACCTACTAGACATTCAAAATGTTACTGTAGTTGATGAAAACGGAACAGATGTAACAGGCAATGGTCAAGTAAACATTGATGGAAACAACGTTTCGTTTGACTTAGCGAAGAAAGATGGCGACTTCTCGTATCTAGCAGGTCATACGTATACAATGACGATTACGACAAAAATCAAAGATAGTGCGACAAACGAAGAATTAGCGCCATTTGTTAAAAATGGGGGTATTCCAAATAGTGCGAGCCTAACATTTGGTGAAACATCTAAAACAATCTATTCGGAAAAACCAACAGTAACACCACCACTTGATTATCCTGCTGGTAATCTACCTCATACAGGTGATACCGACAACATGATTTGGATACTTGCTGGTGCACTTGTACTACTAGGCACGCTTACGCTTGTAGCGCGCAGAAAACGTAACAATAACGCTTAACACAACAATAGCTAGGCAAGAGTGTCTTGCCTAGCTATTTTTTGAAAGGAAATAAAAAATTGAAAAATAATGAGCCCGAAACATATCCAAGGATTCAAAAGAAGTCGCTAAAGGAACAAGAAGCGATTATTCAAGCCTATTTAAAAAATAAAGAGGTAAGTTTTCATTGTAAGAAGTGTGGTTATCATTTTACAATTCAACAAAAAATGCAAAATGTAAGCTGTCCAAAATGTCGAACAACTTTTCATCGCAATTTTAAAAAGAAAGTAGAGATTCAAAAATGAAGAAACGTAATAAATGGTATTTGTTCATTATCGTTGTCAGTGTAGTTTTGATTGGATTTGGAGGCTACTGGGCGTTTAATTTTAAAGAAGAAGCTACTAGTGCAGTTGTAGAGAACATGAAAGTACAAGTATTAAGTCAAGAAACGACAGATCAAGTCGGGACTTCTGAGTGGAAAAAGAAAGCAACAGGAACATTTCTCATCTTAGATGCTGAAATGACCAATCAAGCTAATAAAGAGCAACCGGCTAGCCTATTGACATTTAAAATAAAAGATACAAAAACAAAAAAAGAATATCCATTATCTGAAAGCGCAACAATTTCAAACGCTTTAAATAAAGACGGGAAAATGAAAGATGTCTTTTTCTTGAGTACTTTAGCAAAGGGAGAAAGTAAAGAAGGACAACTCGTTTTTGAAATGCCTGCAAAAGCAGCAAAAGCAGATAGTCTGGAACTTGTTATTTCAAGCACAAAAACAGCTCAACAAAAATCGATAAAAATACAGAATTAATCTGTTTTAAATAAGGGAGTCACTAAGTTATGAAATTCCGAATTACTTGCTATTTGCTAATCTGGATTGGTGTTCTTCTTTTTAGTATACCTTTTCTGAAAAATGAATACCTAACTTACCAGACGACTAAATATGATGTAACGCAGTATACAAGTCAAGAACTTGCAGCAAATGAAGATAAGGCGAGCACAGAAGCTCCTAAGAGCAATACGCCTGCAGATATACAGCCACCATCCGTAAAAGGCATATCGAAATCAGCGACGCACAACTATTCGGAGGATGTTGTTGGCGGAATTAGCATACCGGAGCTCCATATCCAGCTACCGATATTACAAAAAATGACAAACGAAAATTTATATGTAGGTGCAGCTCCAGTGGTTAGTGACCGGAAAATGGGAGAGGGTAACTATGTTTTAGCCGCCCATCATATTCACCGAGAGAATGCTTTCTTTGGTCCTCTTATGAATGCAAAAAAGGGAGAAAAGGTTTATCTCCAAGACGACACATTTCAATACAGCTACCAAATTTCAAACGTAAAAGTAGTTCCAGAAACGAATACAAATGTGTTGAAACAAACGGAAAAGCCTACACTTACGCTTATTACTTGTGACAAACCAACAGCAACAACAAATCGCCTCATTGTAACGGCAGACTTAGTACAGAAACTCCCATTAACTCAAGTAAGTAATAGCAAAGTGGTTTTTCAAACGAAAACAATGCCAACCTTTAATTTTTGGACAATCATTATCGGAATAAGTGTTATTTTTATAGTTGGCCTCATAATTGTGATTATGTGGAGAAAGCCTAAAAAGAATAAATAACCTAGGCCTCAATTAGTTTAGAATAAAATGAAAAGGAGTCTCGCGTATTGGAGGCTCCTTTTTGCTTGCCGAAAAATGGGTGAAAACAAAATTATCATCGCAAACCTATTGTGAGAGATTTAAAAATTGTTTCACGTGAAACATTATGGTAGATTTAATTGCCATGAAATGCCAAAGCGGTCTGATACCCATGCGAATTTTTGGCTAAATCCGTAGTTATCTAGAGGCATTAAAACTTTGCCATCTGCGGAAAGTAGGGCAAGATAGGATTCGAGTTCTTCTAAATCCTCACAGTTAATGAAAAAAGAAGTAGATGGGGTGAAATCAAAATCGTGTTTAACGCTGCTATCGCTTATGAAAATTTCTAAATTATGGATTTTGATTTTCCCAAGCATGATGCCATCAGCTTCATTTGGATGTTTATTTATGAAGAGTATCTCCGCATCACGAAAAGTTTCTAAATAGAGCTGTATCGCCTGTTCAGCCGCTTTATTTTGGAACATTAGAAAAGAATTGATTTCTTTCAACTGAATTCCTCCTTCTAAAAACGTCTTTTTTTGCATTATAACATGGCTAATAATGTGTGAAAAGTCGCTAGAAAAAGTGTATGATTGAAAAGGAATAGGGAGGTTGAATTGGATGAGCCCTAGAGGGAAGTTTTATATGTATGCGGTTGTGAATGCAGCGCCATTTTTGCCATATCTACTATTTATTTTAGTTGGAAATGAGTACGAAGGCTGGCTAAACGGCTATGCCGCGCTTATTATTTTTTACGTGTTTAATTACACAGGAACATTTTTATTTAACGCATTCGGTAGAAGAATGAACGCCAAACAGCATTTATTGCTACTTTTATGCATGGGCATATTCGGTTCGCTAATTGCCACGCTTGCCCCGTTCGCAACATTTTGGATTGAAATCGGTGCCGTTTTTATCGGAATTTCAAGCAGTATGATTCTGCCACTTTACATTACTTTGCAATATCACGAGCGATTTTTTTATGGGAGAAAAATGAGCAATAAAAATTACTTAGCTGCGCTTTCTGTTCTCCTTGTCGCAATTTGTGCCGCAATCTTCCTCGTGAAGTTTACTTTTCCATGGGTGGCGTTCTTATTTTATGCGCTACTTTTAGTTGTGACTTTCTATTTTGTTTACAAATTGCCAAATTATGAAGTGGGGAGAATTGAAAAAACCGGCTTTTTAATGCGCCCATTTATTATTTTTCTTGTGTTTTCAGTCATCATTTTCGTTATAAAGGGTGTCCGAACAACTGATTTGGCAAGCCTAGTAACCCTTGCAGTTCTAGCCTGCCTAGTAGGGATTATCATCTTAACCGTGACGCTTATTCGCTTCCGTCCTGTTTTAAAACTATCCGTGCTAGTTCACTATTTTTCACTTGGTCAAGGAATGGCCGTTAGTTTTGCCCTCTTATATGGGACGTTTTACTCTTTAGCAGAGCAAAATTTCAATTACATGATGTTTAGAATTTATTTAGTGTATTTTTTCGGCATTATATTTTCACTGCTATTTGAACCGTTGTTTAAGAAATTTTGGAAAAAGCGCCCGATTTTGGAGCTATACGCGATAGGAATAGCCATTGGGGTAGTCTGTATGGTTTTCCCATGGACGATTTCAATTGGCGTTTTCATTATAGGCATGTTTTCTTCAATGACGGGCCGGTTTTTAAATCGGCAGGCGTATAGTCATTCGTCGGACGCGATGAAAGACGCGAGTTTGTTGCTCCGAAGTCGTTGGAATAAATTAGGCAGTATTGCACATCAAATTACATTGGTGTTCTTGCTTTTCCTGGGGAGCCTTTTTTCTGAAAAGTTGACGATCACAAATGTTGTCTACGCGCTCGGCGGTAAAGGAAATTTTGAGCATGCTTTTCTCCCAGATTTGCTTTTTGCTGCTGGTGTAATTGCACTTGCGATTATGAGTTACTGGTTTATCGGGATAAAAAAATATGTGAAAAGTGTTAAAAAGTAAACACCTAAGCTCGTTTGCTTGACGCATAATGGACTTTGGCATAATCTGAACGAGAGGTGAGGGAAATGGCGATTATACATGCGAAAGAAGAGGAACTTGACGAATTAATTTCCAATCATCCGAGAATATTATTGAATTTTTGGGCAGAATGGTGCGCACCGTGCCGATGTTTTTGGCCAACGCTAGACCGATTTTCTGAGATGGAAGGCGAATTTATTCAAGTTGTGAAGGTAAATATAGATAAAGAAAGACCACTTGCGGAGCGTTTTCAAGTGAAAGGGATTCCGAATTCCATCGTAATTGTGGATGGTGAAATAAAAGGGAGTATTGCGGGAATTGTAAGTTGCGAGGAGCTTCGTAGTCGTGTAAAAAGTTTCATTTAAAAAGCCACATGTCATTCAGCGACATGTGGCTTCTTTTTTTATTTAAACGTACGGAAACGTTTTTCGTCATCGATAAATTCTTTTTCACCTGGTTCAGCGACAATGTTACCAAATGGCATTTGTGCGCGTAAGTTCCAGTTTGCTGGAAGGTTAAACTCAGCTTGTACAGCATCATCAATTAGGGGGTTGTAATGTTGCAAGGACGCGCCAATTCCAGCGTTTGCAAGTGCCACCCATACAGAATG
Source organism: Listeria sp. ILCC792 (assembly GCF_900186135.1). Classification (NCBI taxonomy): domain Bacteria; kingdom Bacillati; phylum Bacillota; class Bacilli; order Caryophanales; family Listeriaceae; genus Listeria; species Listeria sp. ILCC792. Next base: position 44,459 of record NZ_FYBO01000005.1, on the reverse strand, counting down.
TTGCGCGATACCAGTTGATTGTTCAGACCAGATTGGGAAGTTGTCTGCGTATAAAGCGAAGTTTTCTTGTAAGCCTTCGATAACTTCTGTATCTTCAAAGAATAAAACGGTGCCATAGCCAGCACGGAAGGAAGCGATTTTTTCTTCAGTGGACGCAAAGCTTTCAGCAGGAACGATGCCGCGAAGCGTTTCCTCCGTCATATTCCAAAGCTTGTCATGGCTTTCTCCAAAAAGAATAACGGCACGAGAACTTTGGGAATTAAAAGAAGATGGGCTTAATTTAACGGCTTCCTTGATGATGTCCTCGATTTCGTTTTGTGATAAAGAGACGTTTTTGTCTAAAGCATAGATGGAACGGCGAACTTTAATTGAATCTAAAAATGTATTTGTCATTGATTAAAACTCCTTTTTAAATGTTATTTACTTACATAAGTATAGCAACTATATTTTTAATTTCAACTATAAAATTTCGAGAAAAGTTGATGTAAACGCTATCTATGTTGTGGTTCTAAATGAAAAAAATTTAAAAGTAAGAATAAAAAGCTTGCAAAAAAGAACGTTTGTTCGTATAATGAAATTAGGAAGAGGTGATGATAATGGTTTATGCTTTGCCGCTAAAAGAAATTGAATTTGATACCAGTCTAGCGTCTTTAAAAGTGCGTCCAGTGCGCGATGTTGTGGAACAAGAAAGTTTTCTTATTACACTTCAAGATGCCATAAAACGAGAATGGCTGGTGCGTTTGCAATATTTTGAGGAGGCCGACGTAGCCCATTTAAACTTGGCTCCATTTGAAGATCCGGAAGCTTTTCACGGGTTAGGCTGGGTACGCACGTTAGAGCTTGTGCCTCTCGAATTAGATGAAGTAACGCAGGAGATTTTACTGCAAGATGTACTTGGAATTATCTATGCCGTTCAATTTAGCGATATAGTGAATATTGAATTAATGTAGGGAAATAGCAAGCGACTATCATGGTCGTTTGCTATTTTTTTGTTTAAATTCAAAAGAGCTTCTGCTATAATATACAAAAGTATAAAAAGACAGTTTTTTTAAGCAATTTAAAAAATTGTGGCTAACTTCACAATTTCGAAAGTAGGTGTCTTGTCGAAAAAAACAAAAAAGGCTCATGTCTCACCGGTTGGCGCAAATGATTGGTAACCTTTTGAGAAGAAATACTGGTGATTCGTTTTTTAGTAAAATGACTGTGAACAGGAGCGATGATGAGTGGAGCGTGTCTATAATTTTTCAGCGGGACCGGCAACTTTGCCAGTTCCAGTACTAAAGCAAGTCCAAGAAGAACTATTATCGTATAAAGGATCAGGGATGTCAGTCATGGAGCTAAGCCATAGGTCTGCACTTTTTCAAGAAATTATTGATTCGGCCGAGCAGCTGCTTCGCGAGTTAATGGATATTCCAGATAATTACAAAGTGCTTTTTTTACAAGGCGGTGCAAGTTTACAATTTGCGATGGTGCCTTTAAATTTAGCGCAAGGCAAAAAAATAGAATTTGTGAATACAGGAAGTTGGTCGAAAAAGGCAATTTCAGAGGCTAAAAAGCTGCCGAATGTTACGACTTCCGTCATTGCGTCATCTGAAGATAGAAATTTCAGCTATATTCCAAATATCCCTGCACCGTCTGAAGATGCAGCTTATTTGCATATTACAGCAAACAATACGATTGAAGGAACAGCGATATTTAACGTGCCTAAGACGGGTGATGTGCCGTTAGTTGCGGATATGTCATCGAATATTTTAGCGAGCCACTACGATGTGCGTGATTTTGGACTTATTTATGCGGGTGCGCAAAAAAATATCGGCCCAGCTGGACTTACGATTGTCATTGTTCGCGAGGATTTAATTGGGGGGGCGGAGAACTTGTCTTCTATGCTTGATTATCAGGTGATGGCAGATGATGGGTCGATGCACAATACGCCGCCTACGTTTGCGATATATGTGGCGAAACTAGTATTCGAATGGATTAAGGCGCAAGGTGGTGTGAGCGGCATGGAGGCTTTGAATCGCCGAAAAGCAGGTCTGCTTTATTCGTATATCGATGAATCGAATCTATTTAGCTCACCTGTTGAGCCGTCTGTTCGTTCGCTGACAAATATTCCTTTTACGACCGGTGACGCAGAACTAGATCAAGCGTTTATAAAAGAGGCTCTAAAAAAAGGTTTTGTGAATTTAAAAGGGCATCGTTCGGTTGGCGGAATGCGGGCGAGCGTGTACAATGCGTTTCCAATTGAAGGCGTTGAGGCGCTTGTTGCTTTTATGAAGGATTTTGCACGTAGCCATGAAGGGGGAAAGGTTCATGTTTAATATTGAAACGTTAAATGCGATTGCCGATGAGGGGTTAAGAACTTTTGATTTGGAAAAATATGTGCTTGATGCGAATGCGTCCCCTGATGGTATTTTACTTAGAAGTTATGGTCTGCACGATTATGATTTCCCAGAATCATTAAAGGCGATTGCGCGCGCTGGTGCGGGTGTGAATAATATTCCGCTTGAAGTCTGCTCGGAGCGCGGTATTGTCGTATTTAATACGCCTGGAGCCAATGCAAATGCGGTGAAGGAGTTAGTGCTTGCGAGTTTATTTATGGCGGCTCGGCCGATTATCGAGGGCAACATTTGGGTGCAAGGAATCGATGACGACGATGTTGAAACGAAAGTAGAAGCGGGCAAAAAGGCTTTTTCTGGAACGGAGCTTTATGGGAAAAAATTAGGTATTATTGGACTTGGCGCGATTGGTGCACTGGTTGCCAATGATGCGGTGGCGCTCGGTATGGATGTCGTTGGCTTTGACCCGTATGTTTCGGTGGACACGGCATGGAAGATTTCAAAAGACGTCAAACGTGCCATCACACTTGAAGAAGTTTTAGCGACATGCGACTATATTACGGTTCATGTTCCGCTGCGCGACAATACGCGCGAAATGTTCAATGCGGAAACCTTGCTTTTATTAAAGCAAAACGCCGTGTTGCTTAACTTCTCCCGCGGGGAACTTGTGAATCAAGACGCAATTTGTGAGGCGCTAGAAGCCAATCAATTGCGCATGTATATTACTGACTTTGCAACCAAGCAGCTGCTTCAAACGGAAAAAGTTCGCGTCCTACCTCACCTTGGTGCTTCAACGGAAGAAGCGGAAACCAATTGTGCGCTGATGGCGTCCCGCGAATTACAATATTTCTTAGAAACAGGTAGCATCAAAAATTCGGTGAACTATCCAGCGGTTGATATGCCCTATAACGGGCATCCGCGAATTGGTGTGTGCCACCGCAATATCCCGAACATGGTTGGACAAGTGACGACGATTGTCGCGAATCATGCGATGAACATTATGGATTTAACGAACCGTAGCCGCGGCGATTATGCATATACGCTAGTCGATATGGACCGAAATGATTCCAATAGTTTAGAAGCAATCAAGCTTGAATTAGAAGCTGTTGGTGGCATTTTGCGTGTGCGAATTATCGAGCCTTTAGGCGTTACGGTATAAATTATTTCCCGGGAAATAATGGAGCCTTGAGAAATTTCTTGAGGCTTTTCAAATTTAGGAGGAAAACTAATGGTGAATGTACGACCGTTTCAGGCAGTAAGACCGAATGAAAATGTAGCGAATAAAATGGCGTCCTTGCCATACGATGTTTTAAGTAGTGCAGAAGCAAGGGTGCTAGGCGATGCGAATGAATATTCATTTTTACATATTGATAAAGCGGAAATTGATCTTGAGAAATCATTATCGCCGTATGATGACTTGGTTTACTTAAAAGCGAAAGAAAATTTACGGGCGTTTTTACAAAAAGAATGGTTGAAAAAAGATGTTCGTGCGGGTTTTTACATTTATGAACTGGAGATGAATGGGCGCACGCAGACGGGGATTGCAGCAACGACGGCGATTGACGACTATATTTCTGGGAAGATTAAAAAGCATGAGTTCACGCGGGAGGAAAAGGAGCTCGACCGGATTCGTCATGTTGACACTTGTGATGCGAATACGAGTCCGATTTTTTTGACGTACCGTGGAAAAGCAGAAATCAATGCTGTGATTCAGCAATTTAAGGCTGAAAACGCCCCTATTTATGATTTTACAAGCTTTCACGATGTGGCACACAAGGTTTGGCATATTGACGATGCGGACATTGTCGCAAGCATTTCGGCGGCATTCGCGTCCATTCCGGCGCTTTACATTGCGGACGGCCACCATCGCACGGAATCGGCTGTTAAGGTAGGATTAAAACGGAGGGAGGCGCACCCGAATGAAGGGCCAGACGCGGAATTCAATTTCTTTTTAGCTGTCTTATTCCCGGCTGAAGAACTCGAAATCCTCGACTACAATCGCGTTTTAAATGTACCTATCCCGACCGATTTCTTCGACCAACTAAAAGCGCGTTTTGACATCACAGAAAAACAATCTGCGCCGTTTAAACCAAGCGCGCCAAAACAAATTGGACTTTACACAGGCGGCAATTGGTACGGCTTAACCGCCAAAAAAAGTCGCATACCGAATGATGTCATCGGCAGCCTTGATGTTTCGATTCTCCAAAATGAAGTGCTCACACCGATTTTCGACATCCGCGATATTAGACGTGACGACCGCATCGATTTTGTTGGCGGCATTCGCGGCCTTTCCGAACTAGAAAAACGCGTAGATAGTGGCGAATTTTCTATTGCCTTCGCCATGTACCCGCCAACAATGAATGACCTACTAAGCGTGGCAGACGCCAATGAAATTATGCCACCAAAATCCACATGGTTTGAACCTAAACTATTAAGCGGTCTTTTTGTCCACGAACTAGAAAGTAAATTAGACTGATGATAATCTTCATCAGTCTAATTTTAAAAAAACGGTTGTTATTCACATGTGGATAAGTTAAAATAGTAGATATTAAATTTTATAACTTGTGAATAGCAAGCTTTGGTGAAAGCAGAGCGAACTGTTGAGTGCAAATGAAAATTTATTCAAACTAAATTTATCCGTTTTGTTGCGGAGAAAGGTGGGGTAGAATGGATTTTGATACTATTGCTGCGATCTCAACACCGCCAGGCGAGGGTGCCATTGCAATTATTCGATTAAGCGGTGATGAGGCGATTCCAGTAGCGGATCGTATTTTTTATGCCAAAAAACGGCTTAGTGACGCAGAAAGTCATACCATTCATTATGGTCATATAAAAGAAGAAGGCGAAACAATTGAAGAGGTGATGGTCTCGGTTATGCGTGCGCCACGGACGTTTACACGTGAAGATGTTGTGGAGATCAATTGCCATGGTGGCATCGTATCGGTGAATCAGGTGTTGCAGCTCCTACTAAGAAGTGGCGCTCGCCTAGCTGAACCAGGAGAGTTCACAAAACGCGCCTTTTTAAACGGAAGAATTGATTTATCACAAGCGGAAGCCGTGATGGACTTAATTCGAGCGAAAACGGACAGAGCGATGGGCATTGCGCTCAAGCAAATGGACGGCAATTTGTCGCGCTTAATCCGGAGCCTTAGACAGGAAATTTTAGACGCGCTAGCGCAAGTCGAGGTGAACATCGACTACCCAGAATACGACGACGTGGAAGAAATGACCGTGAAAATGCTACTCGAGAAAACGCACCTCGTGAAAGCGTCGGTGAACCAGTTGCTTCAAACCGCAAGTCAGGGGAAAATTCTACGAGAAGGTCTTGCGACGGCCATTATCGGCCGACCAAATGTGGGGAAATCATCGCTTTTGAATCAGCTCATTCAGGAAGATAAAGCGATTGTCACGGACATCGCAGGAACGACGCGTGACATCATTGAAGAGTACGTGAATGTGCGCGGCGTGCCGCTTCGCTTGATTGATACGGCGGGCATTCGCGAAACCGAGGATATTGTAGAAAAAATCGGGGTAGAACGATCACGAAAAGCTCTCGCAGAAGCCGATTTTCTGTTGCTCGTTTTGAACCAAAATGAACCGCTAACGAAAGAGGACGAGGCGCTTTTTGAAGCCGCACGCGGAACCCGTTTTGTTGTCGTGTTAAACAAAACCGATTTAGAACGCAAAATAGATATCGCTAGCGTCACGCGTTTAGCAGGCGGGCAACCAGTCGTAGAAACATCCATGTTAACGGACGGCGGCATTGTGGAGCTTGAGGAAGCAATTAAAACGCTCTTCTTCACTGGCGAAATTGATGCTGGAGATGCGACGTATGTTTCAAACGTGCGCCACATCGCCTTGCTTCATCAGGCGTCAGACGCGCTAGACGCTGTCATTTTAGGTGTTGAAACAGGCATGCCAGTTGATATCGTGCAAATTGATATGACCCGCGCCTGGGACTTGCTAGGCGAAATTACAGGCGACTCGGTACAGGACGAATTATTAGATCAATTATTTAATCAGTTTTGCCTTGGAAAATAAGGAGTGAAATAGATGCAAATTTATGATGCAGGACAATATGATGTTATTGTCGTTGGAGCTGGCCACGCAGGCGTTGAAGCAGGCTTAGCTAGCGGGCGTATGGGCGCAAAAACGCTCATGCTCACAATTAATTTGGATATGGTGGCATTCATGCCGTGTAATCCGTCTGTCGGCGGTCCCGCAAAAGGCGTTGTCGTACGCGAAATCGATGCGCTCGGCGGCGAAATGGGACGTAACACGGATAAAACGTATGTGCAAATGCGCATGCTAAACACCGGAAAAGGCCCAGCAGTGCGCGCGCTCCGTGCACAGTCGGACAAATGGGATTATCAGCACGAAATGAAGCACACCATCGAAAAAGAGCCTAATATTACGCTAAAGCAAGGTCTCGTTGATCGCCTAGTCATCGAAGACGGAGTTTGCAAAGGTGTCATTACAAATGGCGGTGCAAAATACACGGCGGATGCTGTCATTTTAACGACGGGTACTTTTTCGCGCGGTGAAATTATTGTCGGCGAACTAAGATATTCCAGTGGTCCAAACAATCAGCAACCGTCCGTCAAGCTGTCCGAACACTTGGAGGAATTAGGCTTCATTTTAAGACGTTTTAAAACGGGCACCCCTCCGCGTGTCAAATCAAGTTCGATTGATTATTCGCAAGCAGAAATTCAACCGGGAGACGAAAACCCGCGTTCATTTAGCTTTGAAACAACTAGCATGGTGCTTGACCAATTGCCGTGTTGGCTCACTTACACAAATGAAGGCACACATACCATTATTAATGAAAATTTAAGTCGCTCGCCAATGTTTACAGCCACGAAAAAAGGAACGGGCGCGCGTTATTGCCCGTCCATTGAAGACAAAATCGTGCGTTTTAGTGATAAGCCGCGCCATCAAATCTTCCTTGAACCGGAAGGTCGCAACACTGAAGAAGTTTATGTCCAAGGGCTTTCAACGAGCTTGCCAGAAGACGTTCAAGAAAAAATGCTTCGGACGATTCCGGGGCTTGAAAATGTTGAAATGATGCGTGTGGGCTACGCGATTGAATATGATGCGGTGATGCCTGACCAGCTCTGGCCATCGCTTGAAACGAAACTTATTCCGGGCTTGTTTACAGCCGGACAACTGAACGGCACGAGTGGTTATGAGGAAGCGGCCGGTCAAGGCCTGATGGCGGGAATTAACGCTTGCCGCAAGGTGCAAGGCAAGGACGCAATTATTCTAGGCCGCGACGAGGCGTATATTGGTGTTTTAATTGATGATTTGGTTACAAAGGGGACGGAGGAACCGTACCGTCTATTGACCTCTCGCGCAGAATACCGTTTACTGCTACGCCATGATAATGCGGATTTGCGCTTAACGGAAATTGGACATGAAATTGGTTTGATTTCGGATGCTCGCTACGCTCGCTTCCTAGAAAAGAAAGCCGAAATTGAAGCAGAAATCAGACGCCTCCAAAAGACGCGAATTAAGCCGACTGAGGAAGTCCAAGCGATGCTACGCAGTTTAGGTAGCGCCGAACTTAAAGATGGTATTTTAGCCGCAGATTTCTTGCGCCGTCCAGAATTGACATACGAAAAAATCATCCAAATTGTTCCACGTGAAACAATTGCTTCACCGGATGTTGCAGAACAAGTGGAAATTCAAATCAAATATGAAGGCTACATCGAAAAGTCCTATCAGCAAGTTGAAAAAATGAAGCGCATGGAAGACAAGAAAATCCCTGAAAATATTGATTATGACGCGATTTTCGGACTTGCGACAGAAGCGGTTGAAAAGCTCAAAAAAATTCGACCACTTTCCATCGCACAAGCTAGCCGAATTAGCGGCGTCAACCCAGCAGATATTTCCATTTTGCTCGTTTATATTGAACAAGGAAAAATTGCGAAAGTGAAATAAGCTTAAGAAGCATTTAAACAGGTTTTAGCTTGGCTGATTCCGATTTAAATGCTTTTTTTTGTTGGTATAGTCTAACAAGAATGCCCGAGTTATGATAAAATAAAATGGAAAATGATTGGAAAAGGGGAAGAAAATGAATCCAGAACAATTTAAGGCTGCTCTTGCTGAAAAAGGCATTCTTTTAAATGAAGATCAAATGAATCAATTTGATTGTTACTATAAAACGCTGGTCGAATGGAATGAAAAGATGAATTTAACCGCAATCACTGAAAAACAAGACGTGTATTTGAAACATTTCTATGATTCGATTTCGGCTGCTTTTTTTGTAGATTTTACAAATGTTAAATCTGTCTGTGATGTTGGGGCGGGCGCTGGTTTTCCAAGCATTCCACTTAAAATTTGCTTCCCACACCTTGAAGTTAGCATTGTCGATTCCCTCGCGAAACGAATTACATTTTTGAATCATTTGGCGGAACAAATGCAACTTGGAAATGTGAATTTCTATCATGACCGTGCGGAAACATTCGGCCAAAACAAGGCACACCGGGCGCAGTTTGACCTCGTAACAGCTCGTGCCGTTGCGCGAATGAGTGTGTTGTCGGAGCTATGCTTACCGCTTGTGAAAAAAGGCGGAGTTTTCCTTGCGATGAAGGCACAGCAGGCGGAGCAGGAGCTCGAAGTGGCTGCAAAGGCAATTTCTCTTTTTGGGGGAAAAGTGACGAATCATTTTGCGTTTGAACTTCCAGTTGAGCGAAGCGAACGAAATATATATGTCATTGAAAAAACAAAGGAAACACCGAATAAGTATCCGCGTAAGGCGGGAACGCCGAATAAACAACCGATTGAGTAATGTTTTTCATTCTGCTAAAATAGAGGTAGGACTTAAAATGAGCGAACGAAGCTTGGAAAGGACGAAACTGCATGGCTTTTTCACTATTTGGAAAAAAGGATAAAAATGAGAATAACGAAGCCGAAGAAATGAGTTTGCAAAAACATGTTGAAGAGCTGTCAATTGATTCCATTATACCTAACCAATTTCAACCGCGAACGGTTTTTAATCAAGATAAAATTGAAGAATTGGCTGAAACCATCCAAATTCACGGTTTAATTCAGCCCATCGTAGTGCGCGAAATAAAAGATGGCGGCTATGAAATTATTGCTGGAGAAAGAAGGTATCGTGCGGCACGCCATTTAAATTTAGAAAAAATCCCTGCGATTATTCAGAATTTTAATGATGATGATACGGCTGCGATTGCATTAATTGAAAATTTGCAGCGCGAACAGTTGACGCCAATTGAGGAAGCGAAAGCGTATGATGCGCTTCTTGATATGCAAAGTGTGACGCAAGGCGATTTAGCGAAACAAGTTGGGAAGAGCCAATCGGCTATTGCGAATAAACTACGGCTTTTGAAGTTGCCTAAAGAGGTTCAGGACGCGGTTTTGGTGAAAGATATTTCTGAGAGGCATGCGCGTGCGCTTCTCGCTCTTGAAACAGAGGCGCAGCAAACATTGGTTTTAAACGAAATTATCAAGCAAAATTTTAATGTGAAACAAACCGACCAACTTATTCAAGAAATTTTAACAAAAAAAGAAGAAGCTCCTAAGCCTAAAAAGCCACAAATTCGGGCTGTCAGTAAGGATGTTCGCATTGCGCTTAACACGATTAAAGAATCTGTTCAGCTGGTTCAAAAAAGTGGGTTAGACTTAGAAGTTAAAGAGCAGGAATCCGAGGAATTTTTTGAGATTACGATTCAGATTCCAAAAAATAAATCATAGGGAGGAATCTGTTATGAAAATCGTGAAAATTATTTGGCATATTATCGGAATTAGTTGCGCGGCAATGATTTTACCATCATTCGTATCTTCTATTACAACGGCTATCTTGAGCTTGCAACCGCAACGCATGGTTATTTTCTTTATGTACCCGATGATGACGAGTCGTGCGGCGTCTGAAGTGAGCACGGCAAGAGCATTTTTAAATATGGGATTAGGTTATTTAATGTACATTGTTGCTTTCGTATATATTATCCTACTCGTACGTGATATTTATGGCTGGTATAAAAAAGCGAAAAAGTACGATGCAGCAAACAACTAGAGGCAATCTTGCAAGGGATTGTTTTTCTTTTTTTAGGGTATAGAAAAAGGAAAATGTAAAAAACAGATAAGAGATAAAGGAGGGAGCGGGTTAACCGCGCAGGTGTATGGCTAAAATTGTTTTTGTAAAAGACGAACAAGGTGAATTTCAAGCGTATGACTTTGTACGCAACTTAATTCTTGAAGAACCTTTGATGGCAACGTTACTTCTTCAAGGGCTGTTACAATTGGAACAAGCGGAAACAAGAAAAATGAGTACTGGCAAGCAAATTTTACCAGATATTCATCTTACGATAGGGAAGAGCCAAGCGTATTCCCTGCAAAGCACGCGTATTGAAACGTCCATTGACCAACCTATTCAAGAAATGAAAATTCATTTTAAAGATAAAAACTGCCGCCTTATTTATTTTACTGCCTTCTCAGAATCTGAAACATACTACTGTTTTGCTAAAGGATATTTCAAAGATAAGAACCCATTTACAGATAACATGGGAGCTTATCGTGAAGAAGCAAAACGAATTTTCCTAAGTCGTGTAAAGGCCGAGCTCAGCATTGGTATGAGCGACTATGATTTTAACACTTTAAAAGAACTTGCGTATGAAAACGAAGGTATCGTTCACTATTTAGATAGTTTTTCTGCGAGACTAGGTCAATTTGTTTTTGCCAAGCGAATTGCTAAGAAGTGGTCTCAACTTGATATGGCGCTAAAATCAGACTTATCGCCAACAATTATCGAGCGTATTGAAGCAGGAGATCCAGATTTGACTTTGCGTATGTATCAAAAGGCTTGGCAGGCACTGGAAGTTAAGGCAACATTTAATTTAAATGAAATCTCAGCGAAATAATATGCTATAAATCCTTTAAGGGCGCCCTTTGTGGCGTCTTTTTATGTGTTGTAAAACAATGGAATTCAGTTAAAATGTTTCACGTGAAACATTTTTTTGAAGAAATATAAGACGAAATCAAAAAGTTTTGGTAAAATAGAAAAGAAGATATATATTTCAGCAAGTAGATAAGGGTTGGTGAGAAAAAAGTGACCAAAGTTATTGCATTAGCAAATCAAAAGGGTGGTGTAGGAAAGACTACATCTTCAGTTAATTTGAGTTCAAGCCTGGCTTTCTTAGGAAAGAAGGTTTTGCTTGTGGACATTGATCCACAAGGGAATGCTTCGAGTGGAGTGGGCATTAATAAAGGCGAGATTACAAATTGTGTTTATAATGTTCTCGTTGATGATGTTCCAATTCAAGAAGTTAGACAGAAGACAGAATTAGATAATCTGGATGTCGTTCCGGCTACTATTCAGCTTGCTGGGGCAGAAGTGGAATTGGTACCAGCTATCTCTAGAGAAATCCGGCTTAAAAAAGCAATTGATACGCTGAAAGAAGAGTACGATTACATTATAATTGATTGTCCACCATCATTAGGACTATTAACTTTAAATGCGCTCACTGCATCAGATTCTGTGCTTATTCCAGTTCAATGCGAATATTATGCGCTAGAAGGGCTTAGCCAGTTGTTAAATACAATCCGAATTGTACAGAAGCATTTAAATGCAGATTTGCAAATTGAGGGAGTACTTCTAACCATGCTAGATGCGCGAACGAATTTAGGTCTTCAAGTCATTGAAGAAGTTAAAAAATATTTCCAAAATAAAGTGTTTGATATAATCATTCCGAGAAATATTCGACTTAGTGAAGCGCCTAGCCACGGGAAACCGATTCTTCTATACGACGCAAAATCAAAAGGGGCAGAAGTTTATTTAGAACTAGCGAAGGAAGTGATTTCGCATGGCTAAAGGCCTTGGTAAAGGTATAAATGCACTTTTTAATACAGTGGATACGAATGAAGAAGCAGTTGTTTTTGTTGCAACTCAGAAAATCGAAGCAAATCCATTTCAGCCAAGAAAGAATTTTGATAAGAAGGCCATCAATGAATTGCGGGATTCAATTAAGACGCACGGTGTTTTACAGCCCATTATTTTACGCCAAATTGATGACAAGTATCAAATTGTAGTAGGTGAACGACGTTTCAGAGCTTCCAAAGCGGCGAATTTAGAAGAAATACCAGCTGTTGTACGCCAACTTAGCGATGTTGAATTAATGGAGCTTTCCGTTATAGAAAACTTACAACGTGAAGATTTATCTCCGCTAGAAGAGGCCGAATCATACGCATTTTTAATGGAGAATTTAAAATTAACACAAGCCAGATTAGCGGAACGTGTTGGGAAAAGTCGTCCGTATATTGCTAATTTTATCAGGTTGTTAACTTTACCAGATGAAGTTCAAGATATGCTGCGAGATGGCTCGTTATCAGTTGGACATAGTCGGGCGTTGCTAGGTTTAAAAGCAAAGAAAAACATTTTACCGCTTGCGAAAAAAACGGTGAAAGATGGCTTGACTGTTAGACAGTTAGAGAAACTAGTTACGGAAACAAATGAGAATGTTTCACGTGAAACATTAAAGCCTAAGAAGATACCAGCTTATATTCGCGAAAGTGAAGATCAATTGCGGAGTAAATTTGGAACAGCAGTTAATATTAAACGCCGAGATAAAAAAGGAAAGATTGAAATCGAATTTTTGTCGGACGACGATTTGAACAGGATTTTAGATATTTTAGATATCGATTTGGATTAAAGGAGTTCTTGGAAGGGTGAGTGAGTTTGGATAAATTAGATTTTGGTTTAAACGATATTGTTGAAATGAAAAAACCTCACCCTTGTGGGGAAAATAAATTTCAAATTATTCGGATGGGAATGGATATTCGGATAAAGTGTGTTGGTTGTGGGCATAGCGTGATGCTGCCAAGACGAGAGTTTGAGCATAAAGTGAAGAAAATAGTTACAAAATTTGAAGAATCTGGATCTTAGAATCTAGATTCTTTTTTTAAGTTGAAATAGTTGAATAATTAAATGGCCTACCTTACACTATAATTAGTATCATTTAATAATTATTTTAAACAGATGGAGGGGTTAACATGAATGATAAAAAAGATTTGACAACAAATCAAGGTGTTCCGATTGGTGATAATCAAAACTCGATGACTGCGGGACTCAAAGGACCTACTTTGCTAGAGGATTATGTATTAATTGAAAAACTAGCCCATTTTGATAGAGAGCGTGTTCCAGAGCGTGTTGTACATGCGAGAGGAGCAGGCGCACACGGGAAATTTGTTGTTAAGAATAGTATGAAAAAATATACTATGGCGCACTTTCTTCAAGAAGAAGGACAGGAGACCGAAGTGTTTGCTCGTTTTTCAACAGTTATTCACGGATTGCATTCTCCTGAAACGCTTCGAGACCCGCGCGGATTTTCAGTTAAGTTTTATACAGAAGAAGGGAACTATGATTTTGTAGGTAATAATTTACCAGTTTTCTTTATTCGTGATGCTATTAAATTTCCAGATGTAATCCACTCGCTTAAGCCAGATCCGCGAACAAATATTCAAGACCCAAACCGTTATTGGGACTTCATCAGTTTGACGCCAGAAGCGATTACGATGATTACATACTTATTCAGTGACGAAGGAACACCTGCTTCTTATAGGGAAATTAGGGGTTCAAGTGTACACGCGTTTAAATGGATAAACGAAGAAGGAAAAACGGTATACGTAAAATTGCGTTGGCAACCAAAAGCGGGGATTGTCAATCTATCAACCGAACAAGCCTCTCAAATTCAGGCGAAAGAATTCAACCATGCGTCACGTGACCTATATGAAGCCATTGAAGCAGGTAATTATCCGGAGTGGGATTTATATGTGCAAGTATTAGATCCAGCTGACCTTGATAAATTTGATTTCAATCCACTAGATGCTACGAAAGACTGGTTTGAAGATGTTTTCCCATATGAATTAGTCGGAACGCTCCAATTAAATCGTAACCCTGAAAATATTTTCGCGGAAACGGAATCGGTTGGATTTAATCCGGGAGTGCTTGTAAGAGGTATGCTACCGTCGGAGGATCGCTTATTGCAAGGTCGTTTATTTTCGTATTCAGATACGCAGCGGCACCGTGTGGGACCAAATTATTTGCAATTGCCGATAAATAGCCCGAAAACACCTGTGCAAAATAATCAACGTGATGGGGCAATGCCATTTAAACAACAGACGAGTGGTATTAATTTTGAACCAAATAGTTATGAGACGGAGCCAAAAGAAAATCCAACTTATATTGAGCCAGAGCAAGAAATACGAGGTCATGTTGCTGGCCGCCTTGAAGCGGAGAAGAAAAATAATTTTGGACATGCGAAAGAAGTGTGGCATCGTTATACGGAAGCGGAGCGTGACGCGCTTGTTAAAAATATTGTTGATGACTGGGAAACTGTCCGTGAAGATATTAAAGTGCGCAACTTGCGCAACTTCTATCAAGCTGAACCAGAGTTTGCAGCTCGAGTTGCAGCCGGAACAGGTATTGATTTAGAAAAACATATTACAGATTTAAAATGAAAGTAAACTGACGAGCCGGTTTTAACTGGCTTGTTTTTTTATGGGAGGGTGGTATTTTAGGGGAAAAACCTTTATAATGTTACTTAGTGAAAATAAACGAGACTAACTCGTTTTGTATGTTAATAACTAACAAAGGAGCAATTTAAACATGGCATTAACAGCTGGTATTGTGGGGCTTCCCAATGTAGGGAAATCTACACTTTTCAATGCAATTACGAAAGCTGGGGCGGAAGCAGCCAATTATCCTTTCGCAACAATTGATCCAAATGTAGGAATTGTAGAAGTTCCTGATGAACGTTTAAATAAATTAACTGAACTTGTAGAACCTAAAAAGACGGTACCAACTACGTTTGAATTCACCGATATTGCTGGGATTGTAAAAGGAGCAAGTAAAGGTGAGGGGCTTGGTAATAAATTTTTATCTCACATTCGCCAAGTGGACGCAATTTGTCATGTGACACGTTGTTTTGAAGATGAAAATATTACACACGTTGAAGGCCGAGTTGATCCGCTAGACGATATTTCAACAATCAATTTAGAGCTGATTTTAGCAGACCTTGAAACGGTTGATAAGCGAATTGGTCGTGTGGAGAAACTTGCAAAGCAGAAAGACAAGGACGCTGTCGCTGAATTTAACGTGCTTTCTAAGCTAAAAGATGCTTTTGAGAACGATAAACCAGCACGTGCAGTGGAATTTAATGAAGAGGAAGACAAAATCGTCAAGAACCTTTTCCTTTTAACTAAAAAGCCTGTTCTTTATGTCGCGAATGTGAGTGAAGAAGACGTGGCTGATCCGTCTAGCAATCCTTATGTGCAAAAAGTGCAGGAATTCGCGGCTAGCGAAGGCTCAGAGGTTATTGCAGTATGTGCGCGCGCGGAGGAAGAAATTGCGGAACTTGAAGACGAAGATAAGCGTGAATTTTTAGAGGCACTTGGCATTGAAGAATCTGGCTTGGATAAATTAATTCGTTCTGCATATTCATTACTGGGTTTAGCAACGTATTTCACTGCTGGCGTGCAAGAAGTACGTGCATGGACTTTCCGTAAGGGTATGAAAGCGCCGCAATGTGCGGGAATTATCCATACAGATTTTGAGCGCGGCTTTATTCGTGCCGAAGTGGTTGCATATGATGCACTCGTTGAATACGGCTCAGAGCAAGGGGCTAAAGAGGCTGGGAAAGTTCGTCTGGAGGGAAAAGAATACCCCATGCAAGATGGGGACGTTGTCCACTTCCGATTTAACGTATAAAGTGTTTCACGTGAAACAAAAGCTTACTATTTTAGTTAAAACTCGACTGGATTTAGCCGGTCGGGTTTTTCTTTATAGACAATCTTAAACCATATGTAATTTAAATTTAAAACAATAAAAAGACCTCCAAAAGTTAGAGATTTTTAATCTAAACTTTTAGAGGAATAGGCTCTGCTTTAATTACTTGGAGCTGTGTAGTAAAGTGGAGCAGTTTTTACAGATTTATTTCCAGCTCTATCGACAGTTTGTAGGTTATAAGTATAAGTTTCTCCTGGTGTAAGGTTTTGATCGGTATACGTAAAACCATCAGTAGTTGCGATTCTTATACCATCACGGAACACATTGAAGTAACAACCGACTCCTGAATATTTCCAAGATATGCGGAATTTCAAATCGTTTGTTCCAGGTGTTGTGTAGATTTGAGGATAACCGTGACTATAGGTCACAGATCCATCTTTATAAGTAGCTTCAATCCTATATTTATATGTAGTTCCATGTGCAAGACCCATATCATAGAAGCCAGTTCCAAAAGTGGATCCGATTTTCAGCCCATCTCTATAAATTGTGTAGTGATCAATCTCGGCAGTTGCCGCTTGCCAAGTAAGAAGATAAGTTAAATTATTTTCTGGAACTGCTGCCTCAGCATCTTGTGAAGGTACTACCCAAACAATTGCTGCAACCATTGCTAAAAATAGAAGTGCTGGGAAAAAAGTTTTTTTAATAGTGTTCATGTAAATCCTCCTCTTTTTTTGTGTTGTTTTCTTTTATATATTATCATACGAAAAAATGAAAATCAATAAAATTATATACAAAAATAAAAACGGCATTAAAAAGAGGGGAAAGCCCTAGTCCCAGTCTGTATTCCAACTTTTAGAGTTTTAAGTGAAATAAAAAAGTCTGGTCAAAATAAAAAGCATGCAACCAGTAGGGCCCATTTTCAAAATGGCGTGATTACCGGTTTCATGCTTTTTATTTTTAAAATCTAATTATCTCCAAAAGGTTATTTAAAAAGATAATCGATAATTTTATCACCTGTCGCAACACGTTCACCTTTGTAAGGAAACGCATGCATATGAGTAGCAGGATTGAAATTTAGCTCAATAATCGCTGCATTTAAATAGTCAGTTGGATTAGGTGGCACAATAATATCGACACCACAAATCTTTGCATGGGCAACTTTTGCCGCACGAACAGCCAAATCTTTATAGTAAGAATCCATTTCATCAGTGACGTTAATACTATCACCGCCAGTGCTAATATTTGAGTTTTCCCGGAGATAAACCGTTTGATTTAAATTCGGTATATCCTCCCACATCAACTGCTGCTGCGAAAGCATCAAGGTTTCTTCAGGCCCTTGTTGGATTTTTTCGAGCGGCTTTAAATGATCTGTCCCGCGTAGTGGATCCGAATTTTTCTCCTCCACAAGTTCGCGAATCGAGTGAATTCCGTCACCAACAACGTTAGCCGGAATTCGTTTTAGCACCGCCACCACTTCATCACCCATTACAAGAAAACGATATTCATCGCCAGGAATGAATTCTTCAATCATAATCGCAGAGTCATGGCTAAACGCAATTTTGATAGCTTCTTCAAAAGCTTCTTTTGTGAAAAAGTTTTTAAAAATGCTGATGCCTACACCGTAGTTCGTTGATTTAGGCTTAATCACAATTTGTTTTCCTGCGAAATTTGAATAGCTCAAAAGAGCATCCTCTAGCTCAGTATGATTTTCCCCAAACGGAACGCGAATGTCATTTTCAGCCAAAATGCGTTTTGTCACCACTTTATTTTCCATTACAAGTACCGTCACATAATTATCCTTAGACGTCTTGGTTGCTTGCTTCACAATTTCGCTTTTATCACCAAGTGACAGACGTAAAAAGTTTTCCGACCGGTCTAAAACGTCGACTTTTAAACCTTTCTTCCAGGCAGATTTCCATAAAATTTGCGTAGAAAGTTCCATGTCTTCCGCGCCGATAAAACGGTATGCTTCGGCATCTGCTTCTTCTAGTGATTCCTTAGCGACATTTAAATGAAAGTTTAAATAGCCGAGCTCTTTAATTTTTGTCGCAATTTGGGCGGCAATCGTTTCTGCAGGGTTAGCCAGACGTTCTTTTTGAAGTGAAATGACGTCTTGCAGCTCCTTATCGTCTGGGACAAGCTCTGAAAGGAACGTCGACATTTTGTTTAATTCTAGTAAACCAGCCTCTAAAAATGGAGTTTCCACATGGTCACAACCCATAATAGGTGGTTGTGCAAGGCCGAAAAGTGCAATTTTCTCCTCATTATCATCAGATATCTGCTGATTATCAGGGCAAAGTCGATTATTTTCAGAAAGCAAACCAGTAATTAAGAACAGATGAATAAAATGCAAAGTTTCCTTGGAAATCCCATTTTTCTCAAGTGGATTTAAATCGATTGCGCGAATTTCAATATATTCAACGCCTTGTTCAGCTAGGCTTTCAAGCGTTTGGTCGGTATGGCTATTTTTTAACCGAATAGGATTGTAAAATTCACGCATGCTATTAATTCGACCATTTTCAATGTGGCGAGCAATTGAGGAAATGTAACCATCAAAAGAATCGTAATCAATATGCAAGGAATCCTTGTTTTTATAGCCCGCAGAGCTGTTTCGTAAGGAAATGCCGTCCTTTATAATCCGCGCATTATCCGCAGTTTTCACAGCATCAGGAACGGTCGTAAAGCCGTCCATATAGGCAGGGCCGCCGCCCGTTAAGTAAATCAATAACCAGCGATTTTTCATAAAATATTTGGCCACTTTTAAGTAAATCTGATTTTTAAAAGCCTGAAACGTCTCATTTTCCTTGCGAAACGCTTGAAAAAGCTCTTTCAAAAAATCATCAGAAAAAGAGAAATTGTAATGAATGCCAGATAAAAGCTGGATTTTCTTACCGTACTCCACCGCTAAATGTTCGCGGTAAAGGCGATTTGGATGATCCTTTGTCTGGTATTCGGCAATCGGAATGTCCTCCTCGGCCGGAATAAGGGCAGGGTTGCTGTTTGGCCAAAGCTGCTCATTTTCAGGAAGCGCTAGCGAAACAATATTATGCAAATTTGTAATCGCATTATAAACATCCTCCACAGAATCGCAGACAGGCGTAATCATTTCAACTTGGCTTTCCGAAAAATCGGTTTTAATATATGGATTTTCTTCTTTTGGTCCAAAAATAGAGGGATGCTTGGTTAGCGCTAGATGCCCACTAGGCGTCACGCGTAAGTTTTCCTTTTCCAATCCGAAATGTCCCGAAAAAAGTTGTTTAGCTAAAAGAGGGTTTTTTTTAATAAAAGAAATGTACTGTGAATCTAAGTTAATCATGTTTTCACCTCAGGCGCGTTTATTTTCATACTCAATATT
The DNA here is from genome assembly GCF_900186135.1 of Listeria sp. ILCC792. Taxonomy (NCBI): domain Bacteria; kingdom Bacillati; phylum Bacillota; class Bacilli; order Caryophanales; family Listeriaceae; genus Listeria; species Listeria sp. ILCC792. The sequence goes on along the minus strand of NZ_FYBO01000005.1, from coordinate 25,027 downwards.
ACAACAAAGCGAGTGAATAGTATAACAATTGGTTTGTGAAATACTTTAATAGTTACACTGCTTTCATGTATAATAAATGGGTGAGTATATTTTTGGAAGGAATGGGATATTATGCGCGTAGAAAACATCAAAAAAGTTATTGATAACAACATTGTGTTACAAAATATTTCTTTTGAGTTAAAGCCGGGTGAAATTACAGCGCTTATCGGACGAAATGGTGTCGGAAAAACAACTTTATTCAGCACGATAATAGGGATTTTTTTGCCAGATGAAGGAAAAGTCACAATTGATGGCGAGAATATTTTAAATAAGCCAGCTTTAAAGCGAGAAATCTTCTTTTTAGAAGATAGTATGAATTATTTTAACTCTCATAATGTCAAGACGATTGTAAAACTATACCGCTCAATTTATACGGATTTCGATGAATTTTATTTTCAAGAGCTAATGGAACGTTTTGACATGAAGATGGACACCAAAATCATTTCTTTTTCAAAAGGTAGGAAAGCGTTATTCTTTATGATTTTAGCTTTTTCCTTAAATGTGAAATATTTACTTTTAGATGAGCCGATGGAAGGGCTTGACGTCATGATTAAACGTGACATTTTGAATTTTATTTTAGAGCAGGCGAAGGAGAAACATACAAGCGTTATAGTCGCCTCGCATCGCCTAGACGAGCTTGACGAAATTGCTGACCGTGTTTTACTTCTAAAAGGCGCATCGCTTGAACTGGATTTGTATTTGGAAGAATTTAGGCAGCAGACAATGAAAATTCAAGTCGCTTTTAAAACAAAAGGTGTGCCGGATTTTGTTAAGCAGGAAGCGAAACTGCTTTACCGGAATGGACGAATCTTTACGATTTACGTATCACAAGATAAAGAGGAATTTTTAGAGCGCTTAAAACGAGAACAAGTCCTTCTCTTGGAGGAAATGACCATGACGATGGAGGACATTTTCACCTTTTATTTAGCAGAAGAAAAGATTTCGTACTTAGAGTTATAAGGAGGAAAAAATATGTTTTCAAAAGGATTGTGGTACAAGGAGTGGCAAAGCGCTAGATGGATTTTAGTTCTTCTTGTTATCATGTTTTTTATCGGGATTTTTGGCGGGCTGATGACGGATGCGAATACGTGGGCAGATACGCGCGACTATTATCATTCTGAAAGTTTCCAAAAAGAACAGGAAAGTGACCCCGATTTGCAGCTTTCCAAAGAAGAGATTAAAACGAATTTAACGATTGTTTATTTGAATCCACTATTTCCAGAGTTGGTAAACCCAAAATATGAGGATATAAGTCCTTATTACATATCATTTACAGGATCGATTTTCTTTGACATCATTAAGATTGCTGTCTTTGCTCTTGGATTATTTATCGTTGCCTTTGAGCGGTTCACACGCAAAAATCGCTTTACCGCCATGTTGCCATACAAAAGACGCCACGTTATATCGGTCAAAATGTTGCTAGGCATCAGCGCAATTACAGTCGGTCTCCTCAGTTCTTTAGGGGCGGGAATGCTTTACTTTCAGGCTAAAATACCAGCCGAATATCTTGACTGGGAAAAAACGAAATTGCTTCACGACATTTTAGGAGCCTACCTAAGTTTTATTTTAATTTTCTTAGTAGCCGTCATTATCGGCTTATGTATTGCTTCGCCAGTTGCGAGCGTTTTAATAGGTGTTGGTGCGCTTCTCTTCCCAGTGTTGCTTATCGCCAGCCTAGACAAAATGTATATGATTTTAAATCGCAATAAGGGTGAATTAGATATGTCATCGCTCATTTTACGTGAGGACTATTTGAAAGTCTTCTCGCCGTTTGATATGCAGTTAAAATCAGTCGGCCCGCTTTGGTTTTTCTTTGCACTAATGATTGCATGTGTTATTTTCGCCATTTGGCTATTTAATAACCAAAAATTGGAACGCAATGGCCAATTGTTCGCGTTTGGCTGGGTGAAATGGATTGTGTATTTCTTTTTCGCGCTCAGTTCAGGTTTATTTGTTGCCAATGCTACGGATGGCAATGTAGAAAGTGGTATTTCCTTGTCCCTTTATCTCAGTATTGCGATAGTCGTCCTTTTCATTGCCTTTTTCGCAGCAATATGGATTGTTCGGCGCTATAATGCGTATTTCCAAATGGCAAAATCAAGTTGAAATAATATCGCGTTTTAGAAAAAGTTTAGGTATAATAGAGTTTGTAGGAAAAGAATTCAGCTTGAAAATTAGGAGGAATTAATTTAGTGACTACTGAAACGACAAACATTTCTTTAGCCGAGCAAAAAGAAAAGCTCACAAAAAAGAACTTGCAATATGTACAAGAAGTTGAAAAACATTTACGTCAGACGGGTTACCCAGAAGTACAGCAAGAAAGTATTCTTATTGAAATGACAGAAAAAATCTTGGCGGAACAAAAACAAGGCGTAACGGCCCGCAAATTGTTTGACTTAACACCGACAGAATATGTCACTTCTTTAACGGTTAAAGCAGCACGTGCTGAAGCGGCACCAAATACAAGCAAATGGTGGCTTGGTTTAGACGGAGGCTTACTCGTTCTGGGCGCAATGATGCTTATTTCAGGATTGAGTGCTTATTTCCAAGGACAAACTTTAGGATTAGCTGTTCTCCTTATAACGGGTATTATAGGTGGTTTCGCCATGATTATTTTACGCCGTTATGCAACAGAAATGCGTGCAGGAAGAAAAGGTGGAACACTTCGCTACATATTAATGGCCGTCCTAGTTATCGCACTGTGGATGTTCATTATGACGATTGTTCAAATTACAGTTCCACCAGCAATTAACGTTGCGTTAGATCCGACGGTCATGGTCATTGCCGGAGCTGCCATTCTAGCACTTAGATGGTACATTAAAAGAAAGAAAAACATTCCATCATTATAAAATAAGAAGGAAGCAGGTTGAAATCAACCTGCTTCCTATGATTATTTCCCGGGAAATAATCATAACAAATCGGGGGGAATATGATGTTTTCCTATGAAATTATTAAGCAATTTACGGAAACAGAACAACATTTATACCGTTTTATTATGGAAAATCGGGATAAAGTTATGTTTATGCGAGTGAGAGAACTTTCAGAAGCGACACATGTTTCGCCAGCTTCAATTGTTCGTTTTACACGAAAACTCGGATTTGATGGCTTTTCAGAATTTAAAGTTCAATTAAAACAAGAAGCTAAATCAAATAGTAAGAGGAAAACAGCGGATACAGTTGAGGTTTTGGAAGAGTTTTTTGAGCGGACGTTAAATCGTGACTATGACAAGCAATTGGATGCTGCAGTTAGCATGATTCAGCAAGCAAGCCTGGTTGTGTTTTTCGGGATAGGGACATCAGGGATTCTAGCAGAATATGGCTCCCGTTATTTCTCCAACTTGAAAAAAAGAACCTTTTATATTAAAGACCCCTTTTACCCCAATCCTGGAGAGCAGTTTGAGAATGCTGTTATGATTATTTTATCGGTATCTGGTGAAACAGATCAAGTCATTTTGCAGGCGCAGAACATGCGCGAGTATGGCAGTAAAATTATTAGCATTACGAACACAACAAAGAACACGCTTGCAGGGCTTTCAGATGTAAATATTCCGTACTTTGTGACGCCAGAAATGGTTGACCGGACAAATATTACGACTCAAATTCCTGTGTTGTTTTTGCTAGAATCGATGGCAAAACGTACATATAATCAAGAACATGCCTAAAAAAGAAAGTTCTCCTTCTTGAGAACTTTCTTTTTTGGTGCGCGCGATTTAATTATTCATTTACAACTTCGGGCTTTGTTTTCTCAGCCGATTCGGTTGCTTTAGCGTCCATTGCAGCATCAGACGCGGCTACTTTATTCGAAATAATAACAAATGGTAAATAAATGACAGTTGCGATGGCCAGGCAGAGTAGCCCAACCAGTAGAGCTAGCCAGTTTCCACCTGTTCCGAGGAAAGGAATCAGCGGGCCTGGAGTTGTCCAAGGCACTTGATAAGCAATCGGTGGAATGATTTTCGTTGCTACAAAGAAATACCCAACTAGTGTAGTGACTGCCGGTACGACGATAAAAGGAATAAACATAATCGGGTTTAATACAATTGGTAGCCCGAAAATGACAGGCTCGTTAATATTGAAAAGCCCGGGCGCAATAGAAAGCTTGGCAATATCACGATGATCAGCGCGGCGAGAGGCAATGAAGATGGCGATTAAAAGACCAAGCGTCATTCCAGAGCCGCCGTAGTTAGAAAAAGCATCATTTAAGCCAGCCCAAGTTGCCGGGTATGGTGCGCCCCAAGCCGATCCATGTTCCGAAACGTAAGATAAGTTTGCTAAGTTTGGTTCAGTGAAAATGGTATCACGAATCGCAGCAACTGTATTTGGACCATGAATACCAAGAATCCAAAGCAAGTTCGAAATAAAGCCAAGAATTAAGACGGAGTAAACATTTGTCCCCATATCTTTAAGTGGTGATTGAATGACTTTATACACCAAATCGTGAAGTCCCGCTGGAGCAATCAGCGAAATAAGGTAATTTAAAACAGAGAAGAGAATCATGACAATAATAACCGGTACAAGCACTCTAAACGAGCGTGAAACCGCTGGCGGCACTTGGGGCGGCATTTTAATTGCTAACCGCTCGTTACGTGCTAACCGACTGAAAACTTCCCCAGTAATAAGACCAACAATTAGAGCGACGAAAAGCCCTTGGGCACCTAAGAATTTGATAGTTAAGTAAGCTTGTTCCTCAACCATCGTGTACGGCGTATAGATTATGAAGAATGCCCCAATAGCTGTAAGACCACATAAGAGCTCATCTTGTTTAAAAAAGATTGCCAAGTTTCGTGCCACTAAAAAAACAATCAAAATGGCCATTATGTTGGTGGAGCCCTGTAAAATAGGAGCAAAGATGGCTTGTGCTTCCGCTAAATTGGGAAAAATCTTACCAAGAAATAAAATTTTAGCGATAAATCCGTCTGGAGATAGGACTGCAAAGTTAAGTAAAATAATGATTGAACCAGCCATAATTAAAGGGAAAACTAAAATGAATGCATCACGAATGGCTGCAATGTGGCGTTGTGAATTTAGCTTGTTTGCCACGGGAACTAAAAAGCGCTCCATACCATGCTCAAATTTGGTCATCATACTCATTTAAAAAACCTCCCATTTTAAAAATCATTTAATTTTTAGTGAATTGCAGCAAGCGCCTTCGTTAAGACTGCAGCACCGTTCATTTTACCATAATCAATCATATCAATAACGGTTACAGGTATTCGGCCAGCAGCCATTTCCTTAATCTGCTTCTCCTGATAGCGAACTTGTGGGCCAAGCATGACGATATCGACATCATTTATTTTATTGCTTGCTTCAGAAATCGATAGCGCTTCAATCGCAACATCCTCCCCAATCTCTTTTGCGTGCGCTTTCATTTTTTCAACTAGCAAACTGGTGGACATTCCTGCTGCACAAACAAGTAAAATTTGTTTCATAGTAAACCTCCTGTTTTTTCTCCGCCCTGCGAAAAGGGCGGAGGAGTAGCACTCATTTTTTCATTTCTCGTTCAATATTGCGCCCATTTTCTTCAATCGTATCTTTATACCAAAAATAACTATCTTTTTTGTAACGTGCAAGCTCTTTTTCATCGGTTTCATCGCGGTCTACATAAACAAAACCATAGCGTTTCTGGTAGCCGTTTAACCAGCTAAGTAAATCTGTGAAGCTCCACGTACAATAACCAATCATTTCGACGCCATCTGTGATTGCTTCTTGAATTGCATATAGATGGTTACGAATGTAATCAATACGGTATTCATCGTGAATCTCCTTGTTTTCTGTTAGCGAATCGTATTCACCAAGCCCATTTTCGGTAATCATAATCGGCAAGCGATAACGACTCGTGATACGTCTAAGCCCAATTCGAAGCCCGGTCGGATCAATGTCCCAGTCCCAATTCGTTTTCTCTAAATGTGGATTGTTCACGTGCTTCGAAACTCCCGGGATCCCGCTTTCCTCCGTAGTGCCTTTCTTGCCCGTCGTGTTCATTTTCCCAGCCCCAACACCATCTCTTGGGTTGAAAGCATTGGTCATAGTGCGGTAGTAGTTGACACCCATAAAGTCTGGGCGACCACGTTTTAAGAGCTCCATATCCCCTGGCTGTATCGTAGGTGCAAGATCATTTTCTACCAGCCAGTTCCAAGCGGCAATAGGATATTCGCCAAACGTATAAACATCCATCCAAAAATAGGCACTTAGTTCTTCATTATCAAGGGCAGCTAAAACGTTTTTTGGATTTGCATCAATCGAGTAGCTTGGTCCATAAGCAAAACTAGGTCCAATTTTCCCATCCAGGCCAAGTTCGCGATATTTATTAATCGCGGAAGCATTCGCTAAATTGGCGATATGATTTGCTTCATACATGCGTTTTAAGTCCGAAATCCCAGGAGGGTGATACTCCAATTGATACCCGTGCGTGATAAATACATTTTGCTCGTTTAGGGTCACCCAGTGTTTCACACGGTCGCCGAAGCGTTTAAATAGCACCTCCGCGTAATCCGTAAAGTCTTGAATAATACGCCGAGATTCAAAGCCGCCGTATTCGTCTTGAATACCTTGTGGGATATCCCAATGATAGAGCGTTACAATTGGTTCTATCCCACAAGAAATCAGTTCATCAATGAGATTTTCATAAAATTGCAAGCCAGCTTCATTAACCGCCCCGTTGCCATGCGGAATTACACGGCTCCAAGCAACGGAGAAACGATAGGCGCGCAATCCTTGTTCAGCCATCAATTTAACGTCTTCTTTGTAGCGATGGTAGTGGTCAACAGCGACATCTCCATTTGTTCCTTTATATGTTTTTCCGGGTATTCTTACAAAATTATCCCATACTGATGGGCCTTTTCCGTCTGTATTCCAAGCTCCTTCAACTTGATAGGCTGCAGATGCAGAACCCCATAAGAAATCTTCTGGAAAGGGCTTTAGATTTTTATGTTCCATTTTGACACCTCCGTCATTAAACTTGTTATTCTCAATGTAAGCGATTTATTTCTAAACGTAAATAGTTTCATGCCTTTCTGGTCATTGTTTCATGTGATTGGTAAAAGTTTCAAAACTGAAACAACATGTTTCATTGACAAAATGCCAAAATCAAGTTATTCTGTAAGAAATAAATTAAAAGTGAGGTGAGATCGATGTTTCTTTCAAAGGCACAAGCAAGTTTAGTTGAATTCTTATATATTGTTCGTGCGCTTTTTTCCATTTTCGCATTTACAGGGGACAAGTATGCCCAGTTTTCAGTAAATGCATAGATGGAATTTGAAGAGAAGCATGGATCTCATTTTGAATAAATGGGAAGGCACCAGGCGCTTGTCTGGTGCTTTTTTTTGCGTACAAAAAATGTTTCACGTGAAACATTCATGCCTCTTTTCAGCGTATGAAGGAGGAAGAAAGATGAAAATTATAGATTTAAATCAAGTAAGTAAAAGCTTTGCGGGTGATAACATTTTAAACAATATTTCCATGCAAATCATGGAAGGTGAACGAGTTGGTCTCATTGGACGAAATGGTGAAGGTAAAAGTACGATATTAAAAATTATTGCAGAATTGGAAAGTATTAATAGTGGAAATGTGACTCGAAAAAAAGGTCTGCGAATCGGTATGTTGAATCAATTCCAAGAAAAAACAGCTGATGTGACAGTCTATGATGTTTTAAAAAGCAGTTTTTCTAATCTGCTTGAAATTGCTTCGCAAATGGAGAACTTGGAAAAACAAATGGAGATGGATGCCTCGACTAAAATTATGGATCGATATGGCGATTTACTTGCATCATTTGCGGAACAAGGCGGTTATGAAATGGATTCGGAAATTGCGAAAGTAATGAATGGCCTGGGTATCAGTTCTTTACAAGCGGAAAAATTTAAAGATTTAAGTGGTGGTGAGAAGACGAAAACAGCTTTAGGAGCACTTTTATTGCAAAAAAACGATTTGATTTTACTTGATGAACCGACAAATCATTTGGATTTAAAAGCAGTGACATGGTTGACGCAATTTTTACAGCGCTATAAAGGTGCCATCTTAGTTGTGTCACATGATCGATATTTCTTGGATGAAATTGTTTCAAAAATGATTGAATTGGAAAATCAGGAACTCATCACGTACCATACTAATTTTTCTGGCTATTTAAAAGAGCGTGAAGAACGGATTTTAAGAGAATTTCAAGCATATAAAGACCAACAGAAAAAAATTAAAAAGATGAAGCAAGCAATTAAGCAACTTAGAGAATGGGCAATACAAGCCAACCCGCCAAATGATAACTTCTTTAGGCGAGCCAAGAGTATGGAACGAGCGCTTGAGCGAATGGAAAAAGTAAAACGTCCTGCTTTAAGTCAAAAGGAAATGCAGTTGCAGTTTGAAGAGGCGAAACGAAGCGGGGAAGATGTTGTCTTGTTTGATGAAGTGACGAAATCATTTCATGACCGGGTTTTGTTTGAAGATGTTAATTTGCATATTCGTGAGGGGGAGCGTGTTGCGATTATTGGCGATAACGGTGCCGGTAAGTCAACGCTTCTGCGGATGATTTTAGGAGAGGAGGCACCGAGCAAAGGGCGTGTGAAGGTTGGGAGTAATGTGAAAATCGCTTATTTATCGCAACAAATGGACGAAATGTCGGGCAAGGAAACCGTGCTTGAAGCATTTCGTAAGGAGGTTCACGTGCCAGAAGGAGAAGCACGAAACATGTTGGCGAATTTTATGTTCTATCAGGAAATGGTCTTTCAAAAAGTAGAGCAACTAAGCGGGGGAGAGCGTATGCGACTTAGATTAGCCAAGTTCATCAATCAGCCAGTCAACACGCTTATTTTAGATGAGCCAACGAATCATTTGGATATTGCATCGCGCGAAGTGCTTGAGGAAGCAATTCGTCAATTTAAAGGAACATTAATTGTGATATCACATGATCGATATTTTATTGACGAAACTTGTTCACGGACACTTTATTTGCATAATAAAATATTAAACAATTTTGATGGAAATTTTTCCTGGTTTTCTGAAAAAGTTATATTTTAACAAAAATAAGATATTTTTTGTGACTTTTTTGTGAAACTTGTTAATTTATATATTAATTTTACAAAAAAAGGTTTAACAAAATTAGTAGAAGTGGATTATGATTTTAGTTGAGAGAAACGACAAAGAGGAGTTTTTTATGATGTATAATAGAGAGAATCAAGCCACTCAGATTTCGGAAGATGAAATATTAACCCTTTGTAAACGTGAGAAAGACTTTAATAAGCATGCTAAAATGATTCTTTTTAAAAAGGGTCAAACCATTTTTACTGAATCAAATCCAGATGGAAAAGTATATTTTCTAGTTGCCGGAACAATGATGTTAAACCTTAGTTTTGAAGAGATGGAACAACAAGAATTAACATTGAAATTTTTAACTGAAAGTGCTTTTTTTGCCCCAGATGCACTTATGCAATTCGACTCAACAACTCAAGTAAATATCAAGTCTTTGACAAGTGGGGCATGTTGGGAAATTAATCATTCTTTCTTAACTCGCATTTTAGCACGTGCTGGAATTGATTCGCGCTTTTTTTTAAATCAGAAGGAGCGACTTTTGCAGATGGCGATGGAGCATTTAGTCAAAAATACTTTGTCTAAAGAAGAAAGAATTCGTGCTTGTATTGCTCAAATTGGACTAGAACTTGGCAGAGAAGATGAACAAGGTCAAATTATTTTGCCTTCAGAGATTACTCAACCCATTTTAGCAAAGTATTCGACTGCAACACGTGAGTTTGTTGCGCTAACACTTGGCCGACTTGTGCAAGATGATATTTTACACGTTCGACCGAAGCCATGGATTATAAAAGATATTAATCGTCTTTAAAAAATGCACTTTCTCTTTCTATGCTTTAAAATAGAGGGAGGAGGTGCTTTTCTATGAAAATACGTTTAGTACAAGGTGACATTACAGAACAGACGACCGATGCAATTGTAAATGCCGCAAACAACACACTCCTTGGCGGTGGCGGCGTAGATGGTGCCATACATCAAGCAGCAGGCCCCGAATTGCTTTCGGCTTGTAAGAAGATTGCGCAAAAAATTGGAAGCTGTACAACGGGTGAGGCAGTCATTACCGAAGGATTCCAATTGCCGGCAAAATACGTTATTCATACAGTTGGACCTATTTGGCAGGGTGGAGATAAACGCGAGCCGAATTTATTAGCTTCTTGCTACTGGAAATCGCTTGATATCGCGGCATATAAAGAGCTAAAAAGTATTGCGTTTCCCAATATCTCAACGGGTATTTATCAATTCCCGAAAGAACTGGCTGCTGAAGTTGCAATAGATACAGTTTCCGAATGGCTATCTGCAGAACCTGAAACGTCCTTAGAGGAAATTTGTTTTGTATGTTTTGATGTAGAAAATTATCAATTATATGATATTAAGTTACGAGAAAAAGGTTTATTAAAATAAAAAAATGGAATTCTTAGGGAACTTTCATATTATTCACAGCAGAATTTAGGGAAATCTGGATAATATATAGTCATAAGCTAACAACAAACAAAACATTTTCATTTCCCCAAAATGAAAATCCCAAAACTCCCTTTTTTGACCAACGTGGTTTCCTCCCTTTTTCCACGTTGGTTTTTTTGTGCGTAAAAGTAATGAATTTAGGGAATAGAAGGAAGAGTAAATCTAGGTGAAAGAAGGATGGGACATGGAGCGACAAGAAAAAATACAAATCTTGAAAGACATTGTAAGCATTGATTCTACGAATGGAAACGAAGAGGCTGTGGCAGACTATTTAGCTGCGGTTTTGAGTCGCCATGGGATTCAATCTCAAAAAGTGATGTTTGCTGAAAAGCGAGCGAATTTAATAAGTCGTATTGGGAACCCAAATGGTCGCGTATTAGGTTTCTCGGGTCACATGGATGTGGTTGATGCGGGGAACTTGGCGGATTGGGACACGCCCCCTTTTGAAGGAACTGAACGAAATGATCAGCTATACGGTCGCGGGGCAACGGATATGAAATCTGGGCTGGCGGCGCTTATTATTGCGATGATTGAACTTGCCGAAGAGAAGATTTCGTTAGACGGAGAAATCAAATTGCTTGCGACTGTTGGTGAGGAAGTAGGGGAGCTAGGCGCTAAGCAGCTTACTGACGAAGGGTATGCTGATAATTTAGATGGTTTAATTATCGGTGAGCCGAGCGGGCATAATATTGTCTATGCGCACAAAGGATCGATGAATTATAAGATTGTTTCTTTTGGAAAAAATGCGCATAGTTCGACACCTGAATTTGGAATTAACGCAATTGACAATTTGATGCTTTGTTATCGTGCAATAGAAAGTTATGTTCACTCTATACAGAAGGAAAATGCAATTTTAGGAAAATTTATCCATAATGTCACCATTATTGAAGGCGGTAATCAAGTGAATAGCATTCCTGAGCAAGCATACATGCAAGGGAATATCCGAACTATTCCAGAAGTTAGCAATGAGGAAGTGAAGCAAAAATTTGCTGAAATTGTAGAACAGTTAAATGGACAAGAGCAAGTTCAGTTGGAATTAAAGTGGGATTATGATAAGCAACCCGTGTTTAGTGAAGCCGACTCCGAACTCGTTCAAGTCGCGCAAGATGTGGCGCAAGAGCTTATCGGAAAGAAAATGCCGCTTCTTGGGATTTCAGGAACGACAGATGCTGCGGAATTCACAAAATCAAAAAAAGAATTTGCGACAATTATTTTTGGACCAGGGAACGAAACGCCGCATCAAGTGAATGAATATGTCAGCATCGCGAATTATTTGGAAATGATTGATGTGTATAAACAAATTGCGATTCGCTTCCTGAATGAAAAGAAATAAATCATTTTCTTAGTGAATTTTCATTTTTTTCACAGTGGATTTTAGGGATTTCTCGGTAATATATAGTCATAAGCTAACAACAAACATTTTCATTTTCCCCTTTTAAATGAAAATCCCAAAACTCCCTTTTTTGACCAGTGTGGTTCCTCCCTTTTCCACACTGGTTTTTTTATGGATTGAAAAAGTATATTTACAAGAAAGAATCAGTCTGCAATAATAAGTTTGGAAAAACCACTTGATTTAGCCACCAAGAGATGACAAAATATAACAGCTTTACCGGGAAACGTGTTTTTCTTAACAAACTTTCATTTTTTTCACAGTAGATTTTAGTAGAGTGCAGTTAAAATATAACCATAAGCTAACAACAAATGATTTTCATTTCCCCCAAATGAAAATTCCAAAACTCCCTTTTTAACCAACGTGGTTCCCTCCCTTTTCCACGTTGGTTTTTTTATGTCGACTTTGAAAACTTGAATTTCATGTGAATATGGAAGGGCGTGTTCTGGCTAAAGGCTCTGTTTATGATGTGCAGTTTCAGTTAATTTGGGGAATTCGTTCTAGCATGGCTACTGTTGTGTCAATCTTCGCGAAAGCCACCCACAACGATATGCAAATTACAAAAAGAAGCACCTAATTACAGCGTATAATGTATAGAAACACTCAAATTACCATATTTGGGTGTTTTTTTCATGCCTAAATTGCAGGTCAAAATGGAATTTTGCGTTTGGTGAGCGATTATTCATTTTGCGCGTTTTGTGGTACACTTTTAAATAGACTAAATTCGGAAAAGGAGGCGTATATGGTGCTCAAACAGGCAGAAGAGATTTTACAAAAGAGCTTTGGTTATGCGTCATTTCGTTCGGGGCAAAAAGAAGCGATTCGGCAGCTTTTAAATCGGCAAGACACGCTTGCGATTATGCCGACGGGCGGCGGGAAATCGCTATGTTATCAAATTCCGGCACTTGTTTTTGAGGGGCTTACAATTGTGGTGTCGCCACTTATTTCGCTCATGAAAGATCAGGTCGATGCGCTTCATGCGGCGGGAATTTCGGCGACGTTTATTAATAGCACATTATCCATTCGAGAAGTGAATGAAAGACTTAATTTGGCGCGGACAGGGAACCTCAAAATGCTGTATATTGCACCCGAACGACTAGACACGCCACAATTTCAAAGCCTTTTAGATGAAACGGAAATTTCGCTTTTTGCAATTGATGAGGCGCACTGTATTTCACAGTGGGGACACGATTTTCGGCCAAGCTATTTGAAGCTGTGCGATTATTTGAATGATATGGCTGTAAGGCCGCTGATTGTCGCTTTGACGGCTACAGCAACGCCAGACGTTTCAAAGGATATTTGCAAATTGCTCGGCATTCAAAATGAGCATGTTATCAAAACGGGATTTTCTAGAGATAATTTAGCTTTTCAAGTCGTAAAAGGGCAAGACAAGGATAAGTATTTGCTCGATTATTTGGCACAAAATAATACCGAATCGGGCATTGTATATGCGGCTACGCGTAAGGAAGTCGAACGGATTGCGGAGTTTTTGAATAAAAACGGGGTTTCGTCCGGAAAATATCACGGGGGCATGAATGATACGGAGCGCGACGAAACACAAACTGCTTTCCTTTTTGACGAAAAAAGAGTGATTGTAGCAACAAATGCATTCGGCATGGGCATCAATAAATCGAATGTGCGCTTTGTTTTGCATTACAACATTCCGCGCAACATGGAGGCGTACTATCAGGAAGCAGGACGTGCGGGACGTGACGGTGTGCCGAGTGACTGTATTTTACTGTTTTCGCCGCAGGATACGCACATTCAGCAGTTTTTGATTGAGCAATCGGAGCTCCCGGATGAACGGAAAGAGAACGAATACCGCAAGCTGCGACAAATGTCGGGTTACGGATACACAGAGATTTGTTTGCAAAAATATATCGTTCAGTATTTCGGTGAGGACGAGGAAAACTGCGGGAAATGTAGTAATTGTTTAGATACACGTGAGGAAAAAGATATTACGATTCAAGCACAGCAAGTATTTTCTTGTGTGAAACGTATGGGTGAGCGATTCGGAAAGGTGCTTGTGGCCAAAGTTTTAACCGGATCGAATGACCAAAAAGTGAAGCAATGGCGTTTTGATCAGCTTAGTACGCACGGTTTAATGAAAGGCATGTCACAAAAAGACGTTTTGCAACTCATCGACTATTTGACAGCGGAAAAATATTTACAACCGGCAGACGGACAATTTCCTTCGCTTTATTTGACGGAAAAAGCCGTTCAAGTGCTGAAATCGGAACTAATTGTGATGCGAAAAGAAGCGAAACAGGCGACGCGTGTTGTTCTTGATGTGGACCAAACGCTATTCGAATTGTTACGTGAGAAACGACGAGAGCTTTCCGTACGCGACAAGGTCCCACCATACATTATCTTTTCGGATGAAACGCTGCGTGAAATGTGTCAATTTATGCCGCAAAATGAAGCGGATATGCTGAAAATTAAAGGTGTTGGAGCGGTGAAGATGGAAAAATATGGCTTTGAATTTTTAACGCTTTTACAAAATGAACAAACTGGAGTGAATGTAGAATGACAAAAACAGTAGTGCTAGCTGAAAAGCCTTCAGTTGGTAAAGATATTGGTCGCGTTTTAAATGCGCGAGGAAATGGCAAGAACGGCTTTTTAGAGGGCGACAAATATATTGTGACGTGGGCTCTTGGGCACCTCATTACGCTGGCGGATCCTGAGATGTACGACGCGAAATTTAAGAGCTGGGATATGGCAGATCTCCCAATTTTACCCGAAAAAATGAAGTTAGTACCAATTAAAGAAACACGCCGTCAATACGAAACGGTGAAGAAACTTTTGCTTAGAAAGGATGTTTCGGAGGTTGTCATTGCGACGGATGCGGGACGCGAAGGCGAACTAGTTGCGCGCTGGGTGCTTGATTATGCGAAAGTGCGCAAACCTGTTAAGCGCCTGTGGATTTCGTCTGTGACGGACAAGGCAATTCGGGAAGGCTTCAAAAATTTAAAGCCCGGAAAGAACTATGAAAACCTATATCATTCGGCAGTTGCCCGTTCGGTTGCGGACTGGGTTGTTGGGATTAATGCAACACGCGCATTGACGACGAAATTTAACGCGCAGCTGTCTTGTGGTCGGGTTCAAACGCCTACGCTCGCAATGATTGCCGCTCGTGAGGAAGAAATTCAAAAATTTAAGCCAAGAGAACACTATACGCTCGAAGCCGTTACAGAAAATGGGACTTTTACTTGGAAAGAGGGGCAAGTTTTTGATAAGGAGCGAATTGAAACGCTTCTGAAAAAATTGCGTGGTGCTGATTTGCATGTGACGAGTGTCGATGTGAAAGAGAAAAAGAGTTTTTCACCGGGGCTGTACGATTTAACAGAACTGCAACGTGATGCGAACCAGCGCTATGATTTCTCTGCGAAAGAAACATTAAACTTAATGCAAAATTTATATGAGCGTCATAAAGTGCTGACTTATCCACGTACAGATTCGCGCTATCTTTCTGATGATATCGTACCTACTTTGAAAGAGCGTCTTGAAGGTTGCGGTGTCGGCGAATATGCGAAATTTGCGCGCAGCATTATCCAAAAAGGAATAAAAGCGAATAAATCTTTTGTTGATAACCGCAAAGTTAGTGATCACCATGCGATTATTCCGACTGAAGAAACTGTGTCACTTGGCGATTTATCGGACAAAGAACGGAAAATTTATGACCTAGTTGTAACGCGCTTTCTAGCCGTACTTTCCGAGCCTTATGTGTACGAGGAAACGAGCGTAGAAGCTAAGATGGAAGATGTCGCCTTTTCTTTAAAAGGAAAAGTAGTTAGATCACTTGGTTGGAAGGCGATAGCTGGGCGGAACGATGAAGCTGATACGGTAACCAAAATGAAAGTCGGCGATAAAATTCCTGTCAGACAGGTTCAAATTCGTTCTGGAAAAACCAAGCCGCCAGCAAGATTCAATGAAGCCACACTGCTTTCGGCAATGGAAAATCCAAGCAAGTATATGGCGACTTCCGATAAGAGTTTAGCAAAAACGCTTGGTGAAACGGGGGGGCTTGGCACAGTAGCAACACGCGCAGACATCATTGAAAAACTTTTCAACAGCTTTTCTTTGGAAAAACACGGGAAAGAAATTCAAATTACATCAAAAGGACGCCAATTGCTGGACTTAGTTCCGTCTGATTTGAAATCCCCAGAATTAACGGCTGTTTGGGAGCAAAAGCTATCGCAAATTGCATCTGGAAAACTGAACGAACAAAAATTCACGAGCGAAATGCGCGACTATGCTAAAAAAGCCGTTTTAGAAATCAAGCAAAACGATCGCAAATTTAAGCATGATAATGTCACCTCGCAAAAATGCCCAGACTGCGGTAAGTTAATGCTGAAGGTCAAAGGTAAGCGCGGCACAATGCTAGTTTGCCAAGACCGAGAATGCGGGCACCGCGAATCCCTATCGCGTGCAACCAATGCGCGCTGCCCCAATTGCCATAAAAAACTAGAGCTAAAAGGGCAAGGAGATAAACAAATTTTTGTTTGTGGTACGTGTGGCTATCGTGAAAAACTGAGTGCCTTTAATGATCGTCGTGGCAAAGAAAAAAATAAAAATGTTTCTAAAAAAGATGTTGCGAAATATATGAAACAGCAGAATAAACAAGAAGATGAGCCATTTAACAATCCTATGGCAGAGGCTTTAGCTAAATTGAAGTTAGATAAGTAGTTGAAGGAATCGAATGTTTCACGTGGAACATTCGATTTTGCTAGTTATAATAAAGAGGTTGTCTGATAATCAAACGCAATTTCTTGAGGATTTAATTAAGAGGTATAAAGGAGCTGAAGCAGATGAAACAATTTTATGATGAGAGCCACTCTTCAGGTGAGGAATGCAGTCGTACGCTTTGGTACGGGCACTTTTCAAGCATAGAGGAAGAGGGACTAGAAGAAACAATTTGTAGACTCATTGCAGAAGACTTAAAGAAGAAAACGGAGCCAATCCCAACAGCCACACACTGGGTATTTTATCGTGAAGACATTCAAAAAGATGCTTTGGAGGAACAAATACGTTCTTCGATTATGATTTGCTTACGTGATAATCAATATATAGTTCATTATAATATGTCTGATTTTGAGTTTGTCTTGTTTTATGACGCCATTACAAATTGGGTTAAAGAGTTGGAAGTTAGGTTAAATAAGATTTGAATGGCAAAACCGCCTTTTTGTGATTAATTTTACATTCTTTGCTTAAATTGTTAAAATAAAGTAGACGAATTTATCATGGAAAGGAATGTATATGTTAATAGAAGTTATTATGGCGTCTCTGACCAACGTTTTCATTGTGATTACTGGTTGCTACATCATCAATAAGATAATTCCAAATGAAAAAAAGTTGAGTCTTACTTGGAAAACACGTTGTTATATTGTTATGGCGGCTTCTGTGACGAACTTTGCTTTGATGTTTTTCGCGATTAAGTTACCAAGTGGTATTCAAGTTGATTTACGTTTTATTGTTTTTATGCTATTAGCGTATTATATTGGCGCTTCCCCTGCGCTCCTTGCCGCCCTGGTTGCTTGTGGCATTCGTATTTTTATTGGTGGAGGACTAAACGAATCTACGCTATTTGGGGTGTTTTGCACGTTAACCGTGGCACTCCCGCTTATTTTTATTGCGGTGAAGCTTAGGAAAAGCAAATTGCACCAAATCCAGTCCTTTCTCCTTTTAAACACAATAGGGGTGACGATTTATACGGCTACGTTGTTTCTTTATTACGGATATCAGCCATTTGTGTTTTTTATTGGCGGGAGTATCTTCGTAGTTTCATTCGTAGCGCTATTTAGCATTAATTTTATTATCAATGATATGCTCACGACGCGACGCTTACTCCGCGAAGAGGTTGAGTACGCGTATGTGGACTTTTTAACGGGGCTGTACAATGTGAGAGCTTTCAGCAGCCGTACAAAAGAGCTTGCGAAGAACCCGAAAATTCAGGAGCTCGCCATTTTTATTATGGACATTGATTTTTTTAAGAAAGTTAACGATACGTATGGGCACGCATCTGGTGACCGCGTACTCCAATCAATTGCTCAAACGATGAAAACAAAAGTGGAGATGCCTGAAAATCTCTTCCGAGTCGGCGGGGAAGAATTTTGCTACCTACTGCCAAACGCGCCTAGTGAAAAAGCCCATGAAATAGGTGAAGAAATTCGATTAGCTATTCAAGAGCATCCTATTATACTTAGCTCAAGCGAAACAATTCGAACAACGATTTCAATCGGTATCGCATCGGGTGGAAAAAGTAGAAAACAACTTAATAAGCTTTATCAATATGCAGATAAAGCGCTCTATGAGGCTAAACATACGGGGAGAAACAAAGTAGTTTTATGTAATAGTGAAGACATGCAAGACGCGGTTGCTGGATAAGTAACTGGAATCGGGAAAATTCTTATGTTTAAAAGAATAAGTGTCGAAAAATTGTCACAAATAATCATACAATGGTATGATATAGTGAATAAGTAAACAGATTTATAAAAAAGGAGACTATCTATGAAGAGAAAAGCTTATCGAAATTCACCAGCTTTTGTATTGTTGGCTTGGGGATCATTTGTTACATTTTTAGCATTGATGGTAATTGGGTTAATTACGTTAAAAGAACCGTTAATGGTAAAAGGATATTACTTGATGGGAGCTGTTGGTTTAATTTCATCTGCCTTCACAGTTGCAAAAGTAGTACGGGATAATCAAGAAGACGAAGAGCGTTACAATCAGATGTTCCGTGCAATTGATCAAAGTGCTGAACGAGAAAGTCAAAATTAGTTTACGTTGAAACAAACCAGAAGGAGAATTTCTGGTTTGTTTTTTTTGTATGATAGGTCCAAAATGTAGTTATTTGTCTTTGAAAATTGACAAAAAAGTGAAAATAGGTTTTTTGATTCGATTTATATAAAGATAAAGGTTGTCACTTATTTTTAAATATGTGTATACTGTAAATACAAATTTATCGTTAGATAATTTGTAAAATTTAAAAAATTCAACAAAAAGGGGTTTGATTGAATGAAAAATAAAAAAATCGGCAAAAAAAAGATGAGAATCATTGCTGTTTTGACTCTTGTGACAGGCTTAATCATTTCGCCTATTATCAAAGGAAAGCTAGATATGCAAGTAGATGCGGATACGGCAGTAAGTCATTCAAACGTTCAAAATGATGCAGCAGTTAATACGCTTCAAAATGGTGATTTTGAGAATCCATCTTTTAACAGTGCGGAAAACTGGAACTGGTTTGACGCATCGCTTGTACCAGGGTGGCAAACAACAGCTAGCGACAATCAAATTGAGTTATTGAAGACAGGTTTTATTGATACGATTATTCAGCAAACTTTTCATGCACAAAGTGGCACGCAATGGGCCGAACTAAATGCACATGAGAATTCAGCGCTTTATCAAGATATTTCAACAACACCAGGGACAAAAATTCGTTGGCAAGTCTATCACATGGGTAGACAAAAGGCAGATATTGCTATTGCTGAATTTGGTGCGCCTGGTGGGGCACTAATTGAACAAGTAAGAATGACTGATGGGAATAGTGGCTGGGGAGAATATAAAGGTAGCTATACAATTCCTGAGGGCCAAACAACAACGCGCTTTCAATTTCGTGCGGTCAGTAATACGGGTGAGTTTACGAGTAGAGGAAACTATTTAGATAACGTCCAGTTTACAACGCCGTCTGAACTTCAAGTGAAGGGTCAATTTTCTTTGGATAGTATAAAAATTGGTCAGAGTGCGGATTATCAATTGGAAGCTAAAAATATAGGTGGGATGACAGCTGTTAACAATCAATTTTCTGTTCGGATTCCGAATGAGTTATCCTACACAACTGGAAGATTAACGTCCGCGAATACGAGGGTTAGTCAGGAAAGTTATAATGAAGCGACGCGCACGCTTACTTTTAAAACAGATAGTATTGCAAAAAATGCTACTGTGAATGTAACCATTCCGTTAACTGGGAGCAGTGAAACATCTGCTGCGAGCCCTGATACAGCAGCAACCTATAGTGATGAAAACTTTGAGGAAGAAAGTTACAATGCAGACGCAGTTGATGATGCGATTGCGGTGAGAACCGATGAACGACCTGTCCTCACGGGGGAAGCGGAAACGGTTATACAACTGAATGCTCTGTTTGACCCAATGAGTACAATTCGTGCGACGGATAAAGAGGACGGGGATATTACAGCTCGTGTTCGTGTAACGAGCAATTCGGTTGATACGAGTAAATCAGGCAGATACGCAGCAAGCTATGAAGTTACAGACAGTGACGGGAATAAAGCGACTTTTAACCGCACGATTATTGTAAAAGATATTCCAGCGATAACGGGTGAGCGCGAAACACGCTTAAACCCGAATGTGGAATTTGATCCGATGAGCACGATTCGAGCGGCTGACAAAGAGGACGGAGATATAACGAGTCGTGTTGTTGTAACGAACAACCCTGTTGATACGAGTAAATCTGATACATATGAAGTAAGCTACGAGGTCGCGGATAGTGATGGAAATAAAGCGACTTTCATTCGTACCGTTATTGTGACAGCAGCCCCAGTAATAACAGGGGAGATGGAAACGCGCTTAAATCCGAATGCGGAATTTGATCCAATGAGTACAATCGGGGCATCGGATAAAGAAGACGGGGAAGTGACGAGTCAAGTTGAGATTACAAGTAATAATGTTGATACGAGCAAACCAGACACGTATCAAGTGAGCTACGAGGTGACGGATAGTGACGGGAATAAAGCTGTATTTACCCGCACGGTTTTGGTTACAGAAATGCCGCTAATAACTGGGGAAGCTAAAACGCGTTTAAATCCAAATGCGAAATTTGATCCAATGAGTACGATAAACGCGACGGATGAAGAAGATGGAGACATTACAAGCCAAGTTGAGATTACAAGCAACAACGTCGATACGAGTAAATCAGATACGTATGAAGTAAGCTACGAAGTGACGGATAGCGATGGAAATAAAGCGTTCTTTATACGTACAGTAATTGTCACTGAGGCGCCGGTTATAACGGGGCAGGAGACGATAACTTTAAAACAAGGTGAGTTGTTTGACCCGTTTGTCTATCTAACAGCGCAAGATAAAGAGGACGGCAACTTGACAGCTAAGATTGAAATTATTTCGAATAACGTAAATACAAATTACCCAGATACGTACCAAGTTTTTTATAAAGTAACGGATTCGGACGGGAATGTGGCGGAATTTACTCGCGAAGTCATTGTACAAGCGGAACTTTTGAAATTATCTGAGCCAACTAAAACACTTCCGAAATCGGGAGATACTGCATCGACCAAAACGGTAGTGCTAGGGTTTATCTTATTGACACTCGGAATGCTTCTTCTATGGCGAAAAAAGAAGAAGGAAAATAAGGAAAGCGTTAAAGTATCTAAATAGAAGTAAATCATTACAATGGGGGTTTCCTGCAAATTAGGAAGCCTCTTTTTTGACTTCTCTTCCAATTTACGAAAAAATAAGGTGGAGAGGTGGTTTTAAAATGGAATCGAGACGGATTGTTTTAGAACGAAATGTAGCTATGGAAACACGTGACGGGGTTACACTTATGGCGGATATTTATCGCCCAGAAAAAGGCACTTACCCGGTTTTACTAACGCGGCTACCTTATAGCAAGGAGTACGGTTTGAACTTTATGCGGGCGGAAATTTTGGCGGAGGCGGGCTACGTGGTTATTGTGCAAGATGTGCGTGGTCGTTATTCTTCTTCTGGAAAATTTGTGCCATATGTGGCGGAGGAAAGTGACGGGTTTGACACGATTAAATGGGCTGCTAACCTGCCATATGCAAACGGCGTGGTAGGCATGTTTGGCCTGTCTTACTACGGTTATACGCAAATGCTTGCTGCGATTAGCGGAGCACCTGAACTAAAAGCGATTGCACCTGTGATGGCGCAAAATAGTATGACAGACGTGTTTAATGACCATGACGGTGCGCTCGAACTCGGCATGTGGGAAACATGGAATTTGGAGTCGATGCTTCCAAATATGATTGCACGGGAAGAGTCATCAAAACGGAGTGAGCGTCTGCAAGATGTATTGCGTGACTTAGACGACATTGATTCTTGGTATGACTTTAAGCCGTATGTGGAGTGGCCACCAATTGTGCGAACGGGTGCGATGAATTATTTTTCGGAATTGCTCTCACTTCGGCCAGATGATGCGCACTGGCGCGGGATTACGGTGCGGGATCATTATGCGCGTGTGAATGTGCCGGGGCTACATATTGCGGGCTGGTACGACTGCTTTTTGGATAAAACGATTGCGAATTTTAAAAATGGGCATGAACGTGGTTTGGGGGATAAACTGATTATTGGGCCGTGGACGCATGCGAATTTCACACAGTACATTGGAAATCGGGATTTTGGGTCGGCGGCGAATAAATTTAGCGGGCCGAGTATGCATAAATTGCATCTTGCGTGGTTTGATCATCATTTGAAGGGCAGAGATGAGGCGCCGCGTCCAGCGGTTGAATATTTTGCGATGGGGGCGAATGAATGGCGGTCGGCGAAAAATTGGCCGCTTGAGAATACGCACTTCACGCCGTTTTATTTGGCAAGCGAAGGGTCGGCGAACACGCGAAATGGCGACGGCAGGCTGCACACAAAGCTTCCGGAGGGGAATCAAACGCAAGATTTTTACACGTATAATCCTGAAAATCCGGTGCCATCGAATGGCGGTGGTACGCTCCACAAGGGGCTTCAAGTTGATGGACCGAAAGATCAGGCGGCGCTTGAACTTCGCGAAGATGTTTTGTGCTACACGTCCGCTTCGGTGGAGGAGCCACTTGAAGTGACAGGGCCGATTGTTGTGGAATTGTATGCGAAAACGGATGCGGTGAACACCGATTTTACGGCCAAACTGGTGGACGTTGCGCCAGACGGAACGGCATTCAATTTGACCGATGGAATCATTCGTGCGTCCAGTGTGCATCAAAATGACGTCGCAAACCACATTTTAAAATATACGATTGATCTATGGGCAGTTAGTAATGTGTTTCTTCCAGGGCATCAGATTCGCGTGGAAATTTCCTCAAGCAACTTCCCGCGTTTTGATCCGAATCCAAACACTGGTGGAAGCTTTATTGACACGGCGACGAGCATCCCCGCAAACCAAGTTATTTTTCATGATGCGGAACATCCGTCCTGTGTCATTTTGCCGATAATAAAAAAATAGATAAGTCTATAGTTGGTGTACGGTATTCCGTATTCATGGTAAAATAAAATGGTTATGTTTTTAATTTTAGAGAAAACTGGCGCGTGCCAGTGGTTTTATAAAGGAGAAGGTAGAGTGAAGAAATTTACAAAAAAAATCGGCGCTGTTTTAATGGCTGGAACGATTGCAATTAGTGGACTATTTATGAGCCCGAGTTTAGCGCAGGCGGCAGATGCACCAAACGTGAATGCGAGTGCAGCCATTGCGATTGAGGAAAGTACTGGAAAAATCTTATATTCGAAAGATGCCGATAAATTATTAGGTATTGCGTCCATGACGAAAATGATGGACGAATACATTCTCCTTGAGCAAATTCATGATGGAAAAATAAAATGGGACGATAAAGTCACGATTTCAGAGTACGCTCACAAAATTTCACAAGACACGTCATTATCAAACGTGCCACTCCGCCTCGGCGAAGAATACACCGTCCAAGAGTTATATGAGGCGATAGCTATTTATTCCGCAAACGGTGCGGCTATTGCACTCTCGGAAAAAATCGCCGGTTCCGAAGGTAAGTTTGTTGAAATGATGAATAAGAAAGCGAATGAGCTAAAACTTGGCGACCACAAGTTCGTCAATTCTACTGGGTTAAACAATGAAGATCTAAAAGGTATGGAACAAGTTGGGACGAATAAAGATGAAAACCAGATGACCGCGCGTGGCATGGCAAAACTAGCGAAACATCTCGTCGATGACTATCCAGAAGTTCTGAAAACGGCGAGCATTACGAAGAAGGATTTCCGACCGGGAACGTCCGACCGTATCGCAATGACAAACTGGAACTGGCTTCTGCCAGGCCTGATTTACGGCCGCACAGGCGTTGATGGTCTTAAAACGGGTACGACTGATTACGCGGGAATGTGCTTAACTGCAACGGCTGAACAAAATGGTATGCGCGTCATCACAGTCATTCTCCATGCAAATGGCGGAACTGGCGCAGGTCAGCACAACAGTGCGCGCTTTGACGAAACAAACAAAATGCTCGATTATGCTTTCAATAATTTTAAAGTTCAAGAAGTAGCAAAAGCAGGAACTGCAGTGAAAGACCCTAAAACGATTGATGTCGTGAAAGGGAAAGAAGATACAGTTGGCCTTGTAACTGGAGAAAATGCCAATCTCGTTGTCTCCATTTCAACTGGTGATGCCAAATTAGACAACAAAGTAACATTAAAAGAAAAGTCAATTGATGCGCCAGTCAAAAAAGGTACCAACGTAGGAACGATGTCCATTACTCTTAAAGATGGTGATAAGCTAGGCTATGTTGACGGCACAGACGTGTTAACCGTTCCAGTTATCACAAATGCAAATGTCGAAGAAGCAGGCTGGTTCACGCAAAGCATGCATGCAGTCGGCGGTTTCTTCCAAGGTGTAGGAACATACGTATCTGACGGAGTTAAAGGTTGGTTTAACTAAAAAAATTTTAGACCCTAGGCAAAGGCTTTGTCTAGGGTTTGCTTTGCAATGAATGTATTTGTTTTAGTTGTAAAATTAGCGATTTCGTGCACAATTCCCTCTTATATTCCTTTGTGTTATACTGAACCATGTAATTATTAGACAACAAAGAGGTGAGTGGATATGATTAAAATCCGAATTAGCAAAAACCAATTGCGTACATTCATAAGCGAGTTAAGGGAGACAAGAAGTAAGCACCATACGCAAGCCGAGCTTCGAAAGGCGTTGTCCTCATGAGCCGGATTAGTATTGCCGAAGTACGTGCCTTTCAAGAAGCCTTACAAAAGGCCAATGCCACCATGCGTGCCCGTATTCAAGCGGTACAAGCAAGCGCCTTTCGTTATTCGGCGGATTATTTCTTAGACGGGCAAGCGATTCAAGCTTCCCAGTATTATTTTCGCGAAACCTATCAGACGGTAGGCGGGAGTTTGCTTG